>DASPOW010000328.1:0-8046 GCA_035625855.1 Candidatus Methylomirabilota bacterium
GAGTTCCTGAACACGACGCGCGAGGGCTTCCGCATCGCGCACGACGTCAGCGTGTATTCGCTGGTCGCGGTGGCGCGCGGTGCGGCTCCGCTGATGAGCGGCGGCGGCGGGATCGTCACGCTGACCTATTTCGGGGCGGAAAAGGTCGTCCCGAACTACAACGTCATGGGCGTGGCCAAGGCGGCGCTGGAGGCCTCGGTGCGCTACCTGTCCTACGACTTGGGCCCCAAGGCCATTCGCGTGAACGCCATCTCCGCCGGGCCGATCAAGTCGCTTGCTGCGCGCGGCGTCGCCAACTTCGGCGACATGCTCAAGTCGCACGCGGAGCGTTCGCCGCTGAGGCGCAACGTCGATCCCGCGGAAGTGGGCGCGGCCGCGGCGTTTCTGCTTTCCGATGCAGGCTCCGGCATCACCGGCGAGACGATTTACGTGGATTGCGGCTACAACATCATGGGCTTCTGACCGCAGCAGCGCCCGGCGGGGACGCGTGCGTAAACTGACCATTGCGATCGACGGGCCGGCAGGCTCGGGCAAGAGCAGCGTCGCCCGGCGCGTGGCCGAGCGCCTGCGCTACCGGTATCTCGACAGCGGAGCGATGTACCGCGCGGTCGCGCTGAAGGCGCTGGAAAACGGGGTGCCGCTGGAGGACGAACCAGGGCTCGCGAGATTGACGCAGGGGGCGCGCATCGAACTGCGCCCGGCGCGAGGCAGGGCCGCCGCGCGGGCACACAACCGCGTTTTCCTGGACGGCAAGGACGTCACGGAGCGCATCCGCGCGCCGGAGGTGGCGCGCGCCGCGTCGAGCCTGGCGAAGATTGCAGCTGTCCGCGCGGAGCTTGTGGCGCAGCAGCGACGGGCGGGGGCAAGCGGCGGCGTGGTCATGGAAGGCCGCGACATCGGCACAGTGGTTTTTCCGCGCGCGGAGCTGAAGATTTTCCTGGACGCCTCCCCCGAGGTGCGCGCCGAGCGCCGCTGGAAGGAGCACCGGGAAAAAGGCGACGCGCTTTCGCTTCAGCAGGTGATGCAGGAGGTTCGAGACCGCGACCGGCAGGACCGCGAGCGCAAGGTGTCTCCGCTGGTCCGCGCCGCGGACGCCATCCTGGTGGACAACACCGCGATGGATGTGGAAGACACGCTCCGGGTGATTGCGATGCTGGCAAAGGAGCGGCGACAGGATCTGGCGGCAGCTGCAAGGAGGAACCGTGATTCGCATGCTGGTCGTAAGCGTACTCGGGCTCGGTAGCGGGTTCTTGATTGTTCCATTGCTCGCGCTGGCCCAGGCGAGGCCGGACGCCGGCCCGGCGAGCGAAGTCCGGCAGAGGTTCCGCACCTACCTTGATGAGGATTGGAAGCGCTGGCTCGCGGACTACCCCGAAATGGCCACCAGCCTCGGCTTTCCCGGGCAGAACCGCCGCTGGACCGACGAATCCCCCGAAGGCATCGAGCGCCGTAAGCAGCACCTCCATGAAAGCCTGGCCAAACTGAAGGCGTTCTCGCGCGACCAGCTCCCTGAAGCCGAGCGCATCAACTACGACCTCTACCTCGAACTTCTGGAGACGGCGGAGGAAGGGTTGAAGTACGGCGACGACCCGATGCTGTTCCGCGACGTCGTGCCGAAGAGCCTCTGGATGCCGGTCAGCCAGATGGAGGGAGTGCAGCAGGGCGCGGCGAGCGTGTTTGCGATCATGCCCCAGCAGACCGTGGCCGACTACGAAGACATCCTGGCGCGCCTGGAAGCGCTGCCGCGCGCGGTCGAGCAGAACCTGGCGCTGCTGAAAGAAGGCTTGAAGCGCGGCTACACGCCGCCGCGCGTGCCGCTGCGGGACTTGCCCAAGCAGATTGCCGACCTCGTTCCGCCGGATCCGCTGGTCAGCCCGCTGCTTGCGCCGTTTCAGCACTTTCCCGCGAGCCTTTCAGAGGCACAGCGTGCGCGGCTGACCGAACGGGCCAAATCTCTCTACACGGCGAGTGTCGCGCCGGCGTTCCGCAATCTGCACGACTACATCGCGAACACGTACCTGCCCGCGTGCCGGGAGAACATCGCCGCCGGTTCGCTGCCGGACGGCGCCGCCGACTACGCGTTTCACGTCCGCTGGCAGACGACGACCAAGCTGACGCCGAAAGAGATTCACGAGCTGGGCCTCGAGGAAGTGAAGCGCATCCGCGTGGAGATGGACAAGGTCATCGCCTCGACCGGCTTTCGCGGCAGCTTCCACGAGTTCACGGAATTCCTGCGCAACGACCCGCGCTTCTACTACACCAGGGTTGAGGATCTAGTGAACGGCTATCGCATCATCGCCAAGAAGGCCGACCCGCAGCTTGCGCACCTCTTCGGCAAGCTGCCGCGCCTGCCCTATGGCGTTACGCCCATTCCGGACTTCAAGGCGCCTTCGCAAACGACCGCTTACTACGAGAACGGCGCACCGCAGGCCGGGCGCCCCGGGCAGTTCTTCGTCAACACGTACAAGCTCGAAGCGCGGCCGAAATGGGAGATGGAAGCGCTGTCGCTGCACGAGTCCGTCCCCGGCCACCACTTGCAGATTTCGCTCGCCCAGGAGCTCGAAGACGTACCGGAATTCCGCAAGCATGCGGGGTACTCGGCGTTCGTGGAGGGCTGGGCGCTTTACTGCGAGAGCCTCGGGGAGGAGATGGGCTTTTACACCGATCCGTATTCGAAGTTCGGACAGCTCAGCTACGAAATGTGGCGAGCCGTCCGGCTGGTGGTGGACACGGGGATGCACTCGATGGGCTGGAGCCGCCAGAAGGCCATCGAATTCTTCCGCGAGAACACGGGAAAGACGGACCAGGACGTCACCGTCGAGGTGGACCGCTACATCGTCTGGCCGGGCCAGGCGCTGGCCTACAAGCTGGGACAGCTCCAGATTCGCGAACTGCGGCGCGAGGCAGAGTCAAAGCTCGGCCCCCGATTCAACATCCGGGCGTTTCACGACGCGGTGCTGGAACACGGCGCAGTGCCGCTGGGCGTGCTCGAAGCCAACGTTCATGCCTGGCTTGCGCAGCAGCCCGCGCGCTGACGCGAGCGTTTTTCCCCGGGAAACTTAAGCGGGCGCGGACATCGAGCTGAGGAATTCCGCGTTGGTCTTGGCTTTTGTCAGCCGGCTCAGAAGCAGCTCCATCGCCTCGACGGTCGAGAGCGGGCTCAGCACCTTGCGCAGCACCCACACGCGGCTCAATTCATCCGCCGGCAGAAGCAGTTCGTCCTTGCGCGTTCCGGAGCGCTGAATATCGATCGCCGGGAAGACGCGCTTGTCCGACAGGCGCCGGTCCAGGTTGATTTCCATGTTGCCGGTGCCCTTGAACTCTTCGAAGATAACGTCGTCCATGCGGCTGCCGGTGTCGATCAGCGCGGTGGCGATGATGGTCAGCGAACCGCCCTCTTCGACGTGCCGCGCCGCCGCAAAAAACCGCCGCGGGCGCTGCAGGGCGTTGGCGTCGATACCGCCGGACAGCACTTTGCCCGAAGGCGGGGTGACGGCGTTGTAGGCGCGCGCGAGGCGGGTGATGGAGTCCAGCAGAATCACGACATCGCGTTTGTGCTCGACAAGCCGCTTGGCCTTCTCGAGCACCATTTCCGCGACTTGAATGTGCCGCTGCGGCGGCTCGTCGAAGGTCGAGCTGATGACCTCGCCCTTCACCGTCCGCTGCATGTCAGTGACTTCCTCCGGCCGCTCGTCGATCAGGAGCACGATGAGAGCCACCTCGGGATGGTTGCTGGTGATGGAGTTGGCGATGGATTGCAGCATCATCGTCTTTCCGGTGCGCGGCGGCGCGACGATGAGCCCGCGCTGCCCTTTGCCGACGGGGCAGAGGAGGTCCAGCACGCGCCCGGTGAGATTCTCCTTCGCCGTTTCCATTTTCAGCCGGCCCTGCGGATACAGCGGCGTCAGGTTGTCGAAGAAAATCTTGGTTCGCGCAACCTCGGGATCCTCGAAATTGATAGCCTCGACCTTGATGAGCGCGAAGTACCGCTCCCCGTCCTTCGGCGGCCGCACTTGGCCCGAGACGGTGTCGCCCGTGCGCAGGTCGAACTTGCGGATCTGCGACGGCGAAACGTAGATGTCGTCCGGCCCGGGGAGGTAGTTGTACTCCGGCGCGCGGAGGAACCCGAAGCCGTCCGGCAGGCATTCCAGCACGCCTTCGGAGAAGATGAGACCGTTCTTCTCCGTTTGCGCGCGGAGGATCTGGAAAATCAGCTCCTGCTTGCGCAGCCCCGAGGCGCCGGGGATGTTCAGTTCCTTGGCCAGCTTGGCCAGGTCCGTGATGTTTTTCTCTTTCAGTTCAGCAAGGCTTACGCTCATGTAACTCTTTCCTTTTTTAGATTGATTCGGAATCTGTACGAAACTCTTGCGTGTCCAAATTCCGGACGATGGTTCTGGCGATGCGCTGCAGGCGGAACAACCCAAGCCGCCCGGGATGGAACGACCAGACTCGATGCCAGCGCGCCGGACTCCTGCCCCCGTCTTGACCGGCGCGCTCCCCGAAGCCGGGCTCCGGAGCCGCGCCGCGCCGCCGTCCTTGCCGTCCGTTCCCCCCAGGCGCGCAAGAAGAACGAGGGAACGGTCCGGCCACAACCCTCAAATCATCGGGGCGGCACTAATTGGTCAAACTCTTATCTTTCTCGGCGTCCGGCGTGTAAGGTTCCTCGACCGGCGCCACTGCGGCGTGCTCCTGCGGCACGATCGGCCGCTCGAGCGCAAACTGCAGCACTTCATCCATGGTCTCAACAAACTGGATGGTAAGACTCGAGAGAATCTCCTGGGGGATGTCCGCCAGGTCCTTCTCATTGTCCTTCGGAAGCAGCACGGTTCGCAAGCCCATTCGATGCGCGGCCAGCAACTTCTCCTTGACGCCGCCGATGGGCAGCACCTTGCCGCGCAGGGTGATTTCACCGGTCATGGCGACGTCGCAGCGCACCGGGACGCGCGTGAGCGCGCTCACCATGGAAGTGGCAATGGTGATGCCCGCCGAGGGCCCGTCCTTGGGAATCGCTCCTTCCGGCACATGCACGTGAATCTCGAGGTTGCGGTAGAAATCCTTGGGCAGGCCGAAGAGCTGGGTGCGGGACCGGATGTAGCTCATCGCGGCCTGCGCGGATTCCTGCATGACGTCGCCGAGTTTGCCGGTCAGCGTCAGGCGGCCCTTGCCTTCCATCATCGTGGTTTCCGTGGCCAGCACGGAGCCGCCGACCTCGGTCCAGGCCAGGCCGGTGGCCATGCCGACTTCGTTTTTCTTTTCCGCCCAGATTTCGCGGAACTTGATCACGCCCAGGAAGTCGTTGACGTTCGCCGGCGTGATTTCGACCGCGTAGGCCGCTCCTCCCGCCACGACCTTGCGCGCCACCTTGCGGGTGATGTTCTGAATCTCGCGCTCGAGGTTGCGCACGCCCGCTTCGTGGGTGTAGTAGCGAATCAGGTGAACCAGGCCTTCGTCGCTGAAGGTAAGCTGCTTCTCGCTCACGCCGCACGCCTCGCGCGTCTTGCGCACCAGGAAGCGCTTGGCAATTTCGAGCTTCTCCTGCTCCGTGTAACCCGGCAGCCGCAGGATCTCCATGCGGTCCTGCAAAGGCTGCGGGATGGTGTGGAGCACGTTGGCGGTGCACACAAACATCACCCGGGACAGGTCATACTCGACGTCCAGGTAATGGTCCACGAAGCTGTGATTCAGCTCGGGGTCGAGCACTTCCATCAGCGCGGCCGACGGGTCGCCGCGAAAGTCCGTGGACATCTTGTCCACTTCATCCAGCACGAAGATGGGGTTGACCGTGCCGGCTTTTTTCATCATCTGGATAATCTGGCCGGGGAGCGCCCCGATGTAGGTGCGACGGTGACCGCGGATTTCCGCTTCGTCGCGCACGCCGCCCAGCGACACGCGCACAAACTTCCGCCCGGTGGCGCGTCCGATGGACATGGCCAGCGACGTCTTGCCCACGCCCGGAGGACCCACGAAACACAGGATCGAGCCGCGCGGATTCTTCACCAATTGCCGCACCGCCAGGAATTCCAGGATGCGTTCCTTGACCTTCTCGAGCCCGTAGTGCTCGTCGTTCAAAATCTTTTCCGCCGCCACGATGTCGCGGATTTCCTTGGAGCGCTTCTTCCACGGCACGGCTACCAGCCAGTCCAGGTAATTGCGGCTCACCGTGGACTCGGCGGACATGGGCGGCATGAGCTCGAGGCGCTTCAACTCCTGGACCGCCTTTTCGTGGACGTCCTTGGGCATTCCGGCGGCGTCGATCTTCTTTTTCAGTTCGTCGGTTTCGCTCTTTTCGCCGCGCCCGAGCTCCTTCTGGATGGCCTTGAGCTTCTCGTTGAGGTAGTACTCTTTTTGGGCGCGCTCCATCTGGCGCTTGACGCGCGTGTTGATGTTGCGGTCCACGTTGAGCTTCTCGATTTCGATTTCGAGAATGTCGGTGATGCGGTTGAGGCGCTCGACGGGATCCACGAGCTCGAGCAAGTCCTGTTTTTCGTCCACGGGCAGGTGCAGGTTGGCGGCGATGGTGTCGGAAAGCCGCGAGGGATCGTCGGCGCGTGCGGCAGCGATCATCGTCTCGTAGTTCATGCTCTGCGAGAGCTTGACGTACTGTTCGTAGAGCCCGGTCACCTTTTGCACGAGCTGGTCGGTCTGCGGCGAGGTCTCAACACGCCCGGCCAGCAGGCGGATGCTCGCGCGAAGGAAGCCTTCGTCGCTGCTGATGGAAATGGCCCGTGCGCGCTCCATTCCTTCCACCAGCACCTTGATGTTGCCGTCGGGCAGCTTCACGCTCTGCACGATGTTGGCGAGCGTTCCGACCGCGTAAATCTCTTCCGGCTTGGGGTCGTCCACGGCGGCGTCATGCTGCGTCGCCAGGAAAATCTTCTTTTCGCCGGCCAGGGCTTCTTCGAGAGCGCGCACCGACGCCTCGCGGCCGACGATGAACGGGCTCATCTGGCCGGGGAAAATCACCATCTCGCGCACCGGCATCATCGGCACGCGCTTGACGTCCTGCTGTTTCTCCCGGTTGAACATTCCGCTTCGTTGTTTCCCGGCCTACCCGGCTTTCTCGAGCAGGCTCCAGTTGATTTCGTGACCGCGGACCATGTCCGCCGTAACCATGAATTCCCGGACCTTGCGCTGCATGGGCAGGTGATACATCAGTTCGAGCATCAGGTCTTCCAGAATCATGCGCAGGCCGCGCGCCCCGACTTTGCGCTGCAGCGCGAGTTCGGCCACGGTCTCCAGCGCGTCGTCGGTGAAGCGCAGGCGCACGTTCTCGAACTCGAACAGCCGCTGATATTGCTTGAGCAGGGCGTTCTTCGGCTCCATGAGGATGCGCACCAGCGCGGTCCTGTCCAGGTCGTTCATCACGCCGACCACCGGCAAACGGCCGACAAACTCGGGAATCAGGCCGTAGCGGATCAAGTCCGTCGGCTGCACGTGCTCGAGCATTTCGGTGTTGCGCCGCTGCGCGGTCGCCGGCGCGGCATCGGTGTGGAAGCCCAGCGAACGGCGTCCCACGCGCTTCTCGATGACCTTTTCCAAGCCCACGAACGCGCCGCCGCAGATGAACAGGATGTTCGTGGTGTCCACGGGAGTAAATTCCTGGTGCGGGTGCTTGCGCCCGCCCTGGGGCGGCACGTTGGCGATGGTGCCCTCGAGGATCTTCAACAGCGCCTGCTGCACGCCTTCGCCGGAAACGTCGCGCGTGATGGAGGGGTTCTCGTCCTTCTTGGCGATCTTGTCGATCTCGTCGATGTAAATGATGCCTTGCTGGGCCTTCTGCACATCGCCGTCGGCGTTCTGCAGCAGCTTGAGAATGATGTTCTCGACGTCCTCGCCGACGTAGCCCGCTTCGGTCAGCGTGGTCGCGTCCACGATGGCGAACGGCACTTCCAGCATGCGCGAGAGGGTCTGGGCCAGCAGGGTCTTGCCGGTTCCGGTCGGCCCGATCAGCAGGATGTTGGACTTCGTCAGCTCGACTTCGCCTGGCTGCTTGTTCAGAAAAATCCGTTTGTAGTGGTTATACACGGCCACGGCCAACTTCTTTTT
>DASPOW010000329.1:0-8209 GCA_035625855.1 Candidatus Methylomirabilota bacterium
GCTGCTCGCCGGAGCGCACGTCGTGGGCCGCGACCTGCAGGATGCCGTTGGCGTCGATGAGGAATTTCACCTCGATGCGCGGCAAGCCGGCGGGCACCGGTGAAACCTTCAGGGTGAACCGCGCCAGCGAACGGCAGTCGCGCGCCATTTCCCGCTCGCCCTGCACCACGTGAATGTCGATCCCGGTCTGGTTGTCCACGCCGGTCGTGTACATTTCCTGGGCGCTCGCGGGAATCGTCGAGTTGCGCGGAATGATTTTCGCCACCGCGCCGCCGTAAGTCTCGATGCCCAGGGAAAGCGGCGTCACGTCGAGCAGCAGCATGTCCTTCACGCCGCCCTCGAGGATGTTGGCCTGCGCCGCCGCGCCCAGCGCGACGACTTCGTCCGGGTTCAGCTCCGTGTGCGGCTTGCGGCCGAAGAATTCCTCGACGGTGCGGCGGATCAGGGGGGTGCGCGTCGCGCCCCCGACAAGCACCACCTCGTCCATGTCCGCGGGCTTGAGGTGCGCGTCGGCCAGGGCCTGCTTCACCGGGCCCATGGTCCGCGCGACGATCGGCCGAATCAGTTCCTCGAACGCCGCGCGGGAGAACTCCCGGGCGTACACGGCGCCGCCGGCAAGCGGGAAGCGCAGCGCGGCCCTTTCCGCGCGCGAAAGCTCGTGCTTCACGCGGATGAGTTCCTTGCGAAGCTCCTGGGCTGCCTCGGCGTTCCGGGCGATGTCCACGCCATGCAGAATGCGAATCTCGCCGCGCACAAAATCCTGGAGCAGGTGGTCGATGTCGTCGCCGCCGAGATGCGTGTCGCCGTTGGTCGAGAGCACCTGGTAGATGTCGCCCTCGCCGGTGGAAATCAGCTTGAGGACCGAGATGTCGAACGTTCCTCCGCCGAGATCGTAAACCGCCACTTTGCCGCGCTGCTTCTCGTGCAGCCCGTAAGCCAGCGCCGCGGCCGTGGGCTCGTTCACCAGGCGCAGGACTTCGAGGCCGGCGATGCGCCCGGCGTCCTTGGTGGCCTGGCGCTGCGCGTCGTTGAAGTACGCCGGCACGGTGATGACCGCGCGTTCCACGGTTTCGCCGAAATGCGCCTCGGCCCAGTTGCGCAGCTCGCGCAGAATGAACGCGGAGATTTCCGGCGGCGTAAACACCTTGTCGCCAAGGCGCACGCGAATGACGCCGGGGCTGGCCGGGTCCACTCGAAACGGAAAAAGCTTCAGTTCGTCCTGCACGTCCGCGAGGCCGCGGCCCATCAGGCGCTTCACCGAATAAATCGTGCGCTCAGGCTGAGTGAGCAGGCGCCGCCGCGCCGGCTCGCCGACGATGATGCTCCCGTCGGCGTCGAGGCTCACCACCGAAGGGCACAGCGTCGAGCCCGCCGGCCCGGGAATGCACTTTGGCGCGCCCGTTTCCCGGTCGAGGTAAGCAACCAGGCTGTTGGTCGTTCCGAGATCGATTCCGACGATGCGTCCCATGGTCAGTGCGCCAGTTCGTGCGCGACGTTGCGCACCAGATTGCGAATGTAGGAGCGGCGGTTGAGCAGCTCGTTCATCTTGGCCAGCAGCGCGCGCCGCGTGGACTCGGCCGCGTTTGCATCGAGCGCGGAGTCCCACTCTCCGGCGGCGCGGTCCAGTTGCGCGTCAACCTCGGCGAGCTTCTCCTGAAAACCCTTCTCCGCCGCCTCGAGACGCCCGCGCAATTCCCCGAGGTCGGCCCCCAAGGATTTGGCTTCGCGCAGTTCGTCGAGCGATTCGTTCAGCTCGAAGACCTCCTCGAGCAGTTCCGGCGGCGCCTGCTGCTTCTGCTCGCCTTCCTTGCGCATGCCTTCGAGCGCCAGCAGGTACTCGATGCGCGCGACCGGCTCGCGCAGGGTGCGGTACGCGTCGTTGAGCTGCGAACTCTGCTCCAGCGAAAGCGCCCGCTCGCTCTCCGTGGCTTTCACGAAATTGTCCGGGTGGAGCTTCCAGCTCAATTCATGAAAGCGCCGCTCGATTTCCTTTTCGTCGAGGTGCAGGCGGCGCGCAAACCCGAAAAACAAAAAATGATCGATGCCGCGCGGAAGCTGCTGGATCTTGCCGCAGGAGGCGCAAAAATGCGGTCCTTTGGGCCAGTCCTGGCAGCTCCAGCAGACCAGCGGCGGCGTCGAAGTGGATGGTGCGCTCATCTTGCCGGGCCCAATCTCCTCCGTTCCGCGCGGGGACAAAAAAAGTGGCTGGCGGGTTCCGGTGCCAACCACTTGTGCATCCCGCAAATGGCTTGTACGGCCTGGGATCCCCCGTCCAAACGTTACGCCGTGAACGAACTGCCGCAGCCGCAATTGCGCGCGGCGTTGGGATTCTGAAAAACGAAACCCTGTCGCATCACGGTCACTTCGTAGTCCAGCGTCGTGCCGCCGAGGTAGAGCAGGCTCTTCGGGTCCACGAAGATCCGCGCCCCGTGCTCCTCGAAAATTTTGTCGCGGTCCCGCGCCTGCGTCTCGAGCCGCATAGCGTACGAAAGGCCGGAGCACCCGCCGCCCTGCACGCCCAGGCGAAGCCCGCCTTTCTCCGCCGGGACGCCTTCCTTGGCGAGAAGCGCGCGAATCTTCTCCGCGGCGCGCTCGGTGAGGTGAACCACCGCCGCGCCCGGCGCCAGCGTTCCCGGATTGACGATTTCAAGGGCCATGTCAGCCTCGAGGCGACAGACCGCCGTCAGTGCGCGGACTTCTCCGCCGCGGGCACCTCGATGCCCTTCTTTTTCTTCCAGTCGTTGATCGCGGACTTGATGGCGTCTTCCGCGAGCACCGAACAGTGAATTTTTACCGGCGGGAGCGAAAGCTCGCGCACGATGTCCGTATTCTTGATGGCCAGCGCCTCGTCCACGGTCTTGCCCTTCACCCATTCCGTGGCCAGCGAGGAGCTGGCAATCGCCGAGCCGCAGCCGAAGGTTTTGAACTTCGCCTCTTCGATCACCTGCGTCTCCGGATTGATCTTCATCTGCAGCTTCATGACGTCGCCGCATTCCGGAGCGCCGACCAGGCCGGTGCCCACGTCGGGATCGTTCTTGGGCAGGCTGCCGACGTTTCGCGGGTTGTTGTAGTGATCTACGACCTTGTCGCTGTATGCCATTAGCTTACGCTCCTTGCGAGATTATCCAGACTCACGAAACCCGCGCGGCGGTACTGCGTCTCCGACAGGGAGACGTCGGAAAGCGACGCTGAGCGGCCCGCCGCAAGCTGCCGCAGAGCTTCCCGGATGTACTCCGCTCCGAGCCCCAGCACGCGCAGGAACTCGCGCACCTGGGACAAGTCGCGGAACTGCCGTGCGCCCGCGATTTCTCCTTCCCCGTTGTACGGGGCAAAGGTCACCTGAAAGGCGGCTCCCGTGCCGCCGATCGACCGGTGAATTTTGATGATTCCTTCCTGACTCGCCATGTCCTTCATCCTTTTCTCACGCCGTCTGCCATTTCATCTTGCTGATGTCGATGCCTTCCTTGGCCATTTCATACAGCGGGGAAAGCTCCCGCAGCTTGGTGACGACCTCCACGAGGCGGTTGATGACGTAATCCACTTCTTCGTCGGTATTGAACCGGCCGAGGCCGAAGCGGATCGAGGTGTGCGCGAGGTCTTCGCCGACACCCAGAGCTTTGAGCACATAGCTGGGCTCGAGGGTTGCCGAAGTACAGGCCGAGCCGCTCGAAACCGCCACGTCGTTGATGCCCATCAACAGCGACTCGCCCTCGACGTACGCGAAGCTCACGTTCAGGTTGTTGGGCAGGCGGTGCTCCATGGAGCCGTTGATGAACAACTCGTCGAGCTTGCTCATCAGCCCGTCCTTCAGGCGGTCGCGCATCTCGCGCATCCGCACGCTCTCCGTGGGCATCTCGTTCCGGCAAATCTCGCAAGCCTTGCCCAGCCCGACGATGCCCGGCACGTTGAGCGTCCCGGACCGCATGCCGCGCTCGTGCCCGCCGCCGTCAATGATGGCGGAAACCTGCACGCGCGGGTTGCGCCGGCGCACGTACAGCGCGCCGACTCCCTTGGGCCCGTAAAGCTTGTGCGCGGAAATCGCCAGCAGGTCGATGTTGTCCTTCTGCACGTCCACGGGAATCTTCCCTACGGCCTGCACTCCATCCACCGCGAAGAAGATCCCTTTCTCCTTCGCAATCTTGCCGATTTCGGCGATCGGATTGATGACGCCGATTTCGTTGTTGGCGTACATAACGCTGATGAGAATGGTCGCCGGCTTGATGGCCTTGCGCACTTCCTCCGGGTCCACGCGGCCGTCGCGCTGCACCGGTAAATAGGTGACCTCGAATCCTTCCTTCTCGAGCCGCTTGCAGGTATCCAGCACGGCTTTGTGCTCGATCGCCTGGGTGATGATGTGGTTGCCCTTCTCGCGGTACATCTCCGCGACGCCCTTGAGCATCAGGTTGTCGGACTCGGTCGCGCCGCTCGTGAAAACAATCTCCTTGGGCGTGGCGTTGATCAGCGCCGCCACCTGGGCGCGCGCGTTCTCCACCGCTTCCTCGGCGGCCCAGCCGAAGGCGTGGTTGCGGCTGGCCGCGTTGCCGAAGGTGTTCGTGAAGTACGGCAGCATGGCCTCCACGACCCGCGGGTCTACCGGCGTGGTCGCGTGATTGTCCATGTAGATTGGAAGCTTTACAGCCATCTCCGCTCCTCCCCCTGTTTCCTAAGATCCCAGTGCAACGAGCGAAGGCTCCGGCGATTCCTCGCTCAACTGCGAAATCGTCACCGCGCCAAGCACCTGCAGGATGCTCTCGTTCACTTTGCGCAGCGGCTCGCGCACCGTGCACTTGGAAGTCGCGTCGCACGGCCCGTGATTCGTCACGCAGGAGGTGATGAGCACCGGCCCGTCAATGGCCGAAATCACCTCCAGGGCGCTGATCTGCGCAGGCTCGCGGCTCAATTGATACCCGCCCGCCGCGCCGTGCCGCGCCTGGATCAGGCCTCCCTTGGCCAGCTTCTGAAGAACCTTGGCCATCAAGGTCCCCGAAATCCCGTATTCGGCGGCGATTTCCGCCGCGCTGCAGGCATGCTCCTTGCGGTGCAGAGCCAGATGCTTGACCGCAATCAGGGCGTAGTCCGCCTTCTTCGATAGCTTGAACATGCTAAGTCAATATACGACTAATTCAGTCGCATATCAAGATACCTCGGAATGCCCGCTTCGTCAAGCCCGAAGCGCGGCAACAAAGCGGCCAGCTCTGGTCATGAATCTGACCTCAGATCCTTCCTGTTTCCAATCAGTTGCGGCGAGCCCCAGGGAACGGATCGGGGCACTTTCCGCGTCGCACGCAAACGCGTTGGCGTTTTCCATTGAAGATTCGCGGGTTCCCGAGAGCGTGATCGACATGGGCTTTGTCGGCTAGTGATGGACCTCGGCTCAACACGCCGCCTCTCCACCGCGTTCGCGGCTCCGAAGAACTCAATCCACCGCGCAGCGCCGGGATGGACGCTTCCCTACTCGCCTCATGCGCGCCGCTGGGTTAGAATCCGGGCTTGAAAGGCTGCGCACCGATGAACCACGCCTGCGCCATCTACCCGGGGTCGTTCGACCCGGTCACGAACGGCCACCTCGACCTCATCGAGCGCGGCGTCAAGATGTTCGACCACCTGATCGTCGCCGTCCTGCGCAACGCGGAAAAGGAGCCTTTGTTCTCGGTGGCGGAGCGCGTCGAAATGCTCCGGGACGTCACGTCCCATTTTCCCACCGTCGAAGTGGACGTCTTCGAGGGCTTGCTGGTGGATTACGCGCGGCAGCGCGGCGCGGGCGTGATTCTCCGCGGCATCCGCGCTATTTCCGACTACGAATATGAGTTGCAGATGGCGCTGATGAACCGCAAACTGGAGCCGGCGCTGGAGACCGTCTTTATGATGCCGGCGCTCAGCTACGGTTTCTTGAGCGCGCGGCTGGTCCGCGAGATTGCGCGGCTGGGCGGCCCGCTCAAGGGCATGGTGCCGCCGCAGGTGGAAACGCGCTTGCGCGCCAAAGTGGCTTAGCAGCATCCCGGGGTGAAAGGAAAAACCCGTGCAGGCACAGCTCACCGACCGCATCAACCGCATCGCCATTTCCTCGACCTCGGCGGTGATCGCCGAAGCGGACAAGTACAAGGCCCGCGGCGTGGACCTGGTGGACTTCGGCCCGGGCGAGCCCGATTTCCCCACCCCGGAGCACATCAAGAAAGCCGCGATTCGCGCGATCGAAGAGAACAAGACAAAATACACGCCGACGGCCGGCGTCATGCACCTTCGCGAGGCCATTTGCGCGTGGCACAAGCGCGAACTGGGCTCCGGCTTCGAGCCGAAGGAGTGCATCGTCAGCGCCGGCGGGAAGCACGCCATCTTCAACGCCGTGAGCGTGCTCATTCAATCCGGGGACGAGGTAATTGTTCCGGCTCCCTACTGGGTCAGCTATCCGGACATCATCAAGTACGCCGGAGGAAAACCGGTGTACGTGGAAACGTCGGCGGAGGACGACTTCACTCCGCACGTGGCGGCCGTCGAGCGCGCCATTACGCCCAAGACGCGCCTGATTATCATCAACTCGCCTTCGAACCCGACCGGGGGCGTGGTTCCGCCCGACCAGTTCGAAGCCATTCTCGCGCTGTGCCGCAACCGCGGCATCTGGCTCATGGCCGACGAGTGCTACTCGCACTTCGTCTACGACCCTTTCAAGCCGTTCTCCGTCGCCAGGGCGCCGGGAGCCAAAGAGTGCGTTATCGTCGCCGGATCGGTTTCGAAGACCTTCGCCATGACCGGGTGGCGCATCGGCTACGCCCTCGCGCCGGAGCCGGTCGTCCAGGCCATGCTCAAGCTGCAGAGCCAGTCCACCTCCAACCCCTCTTCCATCGCGCAATACGCCGCGCTCGCCGCCCTGACCGGGCCCATGGATTCCGTTCCCGTTATGCTTGCGGAGTACACCCGCCGGCGCAAGCGCATCATCGAGGGCCTGCAGGCGATTCCCGGCGTGACTTGCGCCGAGCCGCGCGGAGCGTTCTATGCCTTTCCGAACTTCGCCGCGCACCTGGCCAACGGCGCCGCCGCAACGCAGAGTCGCCCCAAGGACGCCATCGACCTCGCGCGCCAGTTGCTTGAGAAGGCCCACGTCGCCCTCGTGCCGGGAGACGCCTTCGGCGCGCCCGGCTACCTGCGCATCTCCTACGCCACCTCGCTTGAGCGCATCGAAGAAGGCTTGCGCCGCATCCAGCGCTTTCTTGTGGGTGCCGCTGCCGCGTCGTGAACCCGGAACCCTTTCGATTGGAGCCGGAGTTTTTTCCGCGAATCTGGGGAGTGCGGTCTCTCGCGCCGTTTTATCCGCAGAAGCGCGACCTGGCTCAGCCCGTCGGCGAGGCGTGGCTCACCGCTCGCCAGTGCCGCATCACCACGGGCGAGTTCAGCGGCCGCGACCTTCAAGCTGCCTGGTGCGAACTGCCCCCGGAGGCGCGCGGAGCCGGCCCCTCCGCCGCGCAGGACCTTCCCCTCCTGGTGAAGCTCATCTTCCCCGCGGATAAGTTGTCCATTCAGGTTCACCCCGACGATGGCTATGCCTCAAGTCACGAAGGCCCCGGCGCGCAGGGAAAGACGGAAATGTGGCATGTCCTCGCGGCCGAGCACGGGGCAACCCTGCTTCTCGGCCTCAAGCCGGGAACCACCGATCATGCGTTCCGCGCGGCCCTCGAGGCCCAAAACCTCGAAGAGCTTTTCGAGAAACGCAGCGTTCAGGAGGGCGACACGTTCTTCGTGCCCGCCGGCGCTCCCCACACCATCGGAGCCGGAATGGTTCTCTGCGAAATCCAGCAGTACTCCGACCTCACCTACCGCGTTTACGACTATGGACGTCTCGATGCGTCGGGCGCGCCGCGCGAGCTGCACGTCGAAAAAGCGCTGGAAGTGATGCGCTACGGGCCGTCGCGGGCGGGCAAAGTCAAGCCGCTGGCGCGGGCGGCGGGCTTCTCCCTGCTCGCAGCGTCCCGCTACTTCGCGGCGGAGCGCTGGGAGTTTCCCCATCCCGGCGAGATCCCGCTTTCCGCCGGGCACTTCGACCTTCTGGTGATCGGCGCCGGGTCGGGTCATTTCGAATGGCCCGATGGTGAGGGCGCCTACAAGAGCGGCGAAGCATGGTTCGTCCCGGCCGGCGACGCCGCGTTTCGCGTTCTGCCCGATGAGCACACCGCCGTCATCCGCGCCTATGTGCCGGACCTCGCGCGGCTGCGCGCCG
>DASPOW010000330.1:0-2870 GCA_035625855.1 Candidatus Methylomirabilota bacterium
GTTATGCGGGCGTTCTCAAAAAGAATTTAGGCGAAGACAAGCGCGCCCAGGAATACGCGCTGGAGATTGAGAAGGCGGGACGCAGTGCGGCGTCGCTGATCCGTCAACTCTTGGCCTTCAGCCGGCAGCAGGTCATGAGTCCGACCGACCTCAATCTGAATACCATGATTTCAGACATGGACAAGATGGTGCGCCGGCTGCTCGGCGAGGACATCACCGTTTCGCTGGCCCTCCATCCCGAGCTGGGAAGTGTGCAGGCGGACCCAAGCCAAATCCAGCAGGTAATCCTGAATCTCGCCGCTAACGCGCGGGACGCTATGCCGCGAGGCGGAATGCTCGAAATTGAAACGCGCAACGTGGAATTGGACGAGTCTTACACACGGGACCATGCGGGCTCGAGCGCCGGGGAATATGTACTGCTCGCCATACGCGATACCGGCACGGGCATGAGCCCCGAAGTCGTGGCGCACATTTTCGAGCCATTCTTCACGACCAAGGAAGTGGGTAAGGGAACGGGGCTGGGCCTGGCAACCGTTTACGGCATCGTGAAGCAGAGCAGAGGCTATATATGGGTGGACAGCGCGCCGGGAAAAGGCTCGACCTTTCAAATCTACCTTCCCCGGCACGGCGGCGCGGAAGTGACGTCAGCCGGTAAGCCGCCGACAGAGGCTCTCGAGAAGTCTCGCGGCTCGGAAACGGTTTTGCTCGTGGAAGACTCGGAACCGCTGCGGAACTTGGCGCGCTCTTTCCTCGAAGCACACGGTTATCGCGTGCTCGCCGCCGGCGGGGGCGAAGAAGCGCTGGAAGCCGCGGCTCGCCACCCGGGAATCATCGACATGCTCGTCACTGACGTGGTGATGCCGGGCATCAATGGAAGGGTTCTGGCCGAGCGATTGGCGGCGCGCCAGCCCGGTCTGAAGGTTCTGTTCATCTCGGGTTATACGGACGCGTTTATTGCCGGCCATGGCGTGCTTCAACCGGGAACGAACCTGCTGCACAAGCCGTTTTCCGAAGAGGCCTTTCTGAACAAAGTGCGCGAGGTATTGCAGAGCGGCGCAAGTCCGCACGGCGAACAAAACAACGATCTGCAGCCGGCGAAAGCAGGTTGAGCCGGAATCGACGAGAGGAGCGCAATCAATATGCCGAAACTGCTGGTAGTTGACGACGATGAAGCCCTGCGGCGTCTTATGGGCTTGGAACTCAGCGACAAGTATGAGGTCATTACCACGGGCGAACCGGAGCAGGGCTTGGCCCTCGCGCTCGAACACAGGCCCGACGCGATTCTCCTCGACCTGCGCATGCCGAAGTATTCCGGCTACGAACTCTGCCAGACGTTCACGACCTTCAGCCGCACGCAAACCATCCCGGTCGTCATCGTCAGCGGAGAAGGCGGCTCCGAAACCAAGGAGTATTGCAGACAGCTCGGCGCGGCGGGGTACTTCGAGAAGCCCGTGGACTTCGAGGAGCTCAAGGGGTTTCTCGCCAGAATCGCGAAGGAGCGCCGGTTCACTCCGCGCAGCGAGGTTCGCGTGCGACTGCGCGTCTCACTGAAACTCAGCGGCAAGGACGCGGCAGGAAGGAATTTCCAGGTTGCGGCCACCTCCGAAAACGTCAGCCTGAGCGGCTTTCTCTGCGTTTGCTCTCAGGAGATTGCACTACATTCCGTGGTCGAAGTCTTCATGACCACCTGGCGCGACGACTACGTCGGAAAGGCCGAAATCATGCACACGGACCAAAAACAGGCGCCAAACTTCCGCTACGGCTGCCGTTTCGTGGAGAAAACGGGGCCTTGGGTGCTGCAGTAGCAGTGGATGCGCGCTTCGCCCTTCCCCATGTAAGATGGTCCGGTGCGGGCCCGTAGCTCAGCCGGTTAGAGCAGCGGACTCATAATCCGTTGGTCCCTGGTTCGAATCCAGGCGGGCCCACCAGGAGTTTCACGGGTTAGGAGTGAGTCTGCTTGCTCACCGCTGACGTTTCTGTGATGCATAGCGTTCGCGACAATCCGAAGGAACCTCGAACAGCGAAATGCGCGCCACTCGTCGCGAGTTCAGCCGTCTTTTTCGCTTTCTGTCTCCTCGCGGGCGGCTGCAGCCAGAAGCCCGACGCCGACGGTATCCGCGCGGGCATTCGCGAGCATCTGGTCCAACTCAAGACCCTCGACCTGAACGCGATGGACTTCACGGTGACCAACGTCGAGATCCGCGGAAATCAGGCGCAGGCCCAGGCGGAGTTTCGGCCGAAAACCGGCGCGCCCCCGGGCGCGGAGATGCGCGTCACCTATGTTCTGGAAAAAAGAGAGGGAAACTGGGTCGTGATCAAGACCCAGGCCGTCGGCGGCATCATCGATCACCCGGCTGCCGGAGCGAACCCTCATGGCCCGCCGCCGGGCGCCGTTCACAACTTGCCTAACTTCCACGATATCCTGCCGCCGGGCAGCGCTGATTCCGACAAGGCTCTTCCGCCCGGGCATCCGCCGGTGAATCCCACTCCGCCGGCAGATCCCCCCAAGAAAAAGTCATAGGATTCGGTTGCAGGTGGGTCCCTCTCGTTTATTCGGCCGCTTTCGCCGCCAGAGCTTCGACGACGGCGATGTTCCGCATCAGCTCGCTTGGCAGGTTGTGGCGTTTCTGAAGGTAAGCCTCGCTGTTGTAGCTCGCCCACACCGTTCCCTGGGCGTCCTCCCAAACCAGGATCTTTAAAGGAAGGTCAATGGCCATGCTCGGCGCGGCCTGCATCAACGGAGTGCCTGCCTTGGGGTTGCCGAAGATCAACAGCTTGGTTGGGCGCATCTTCATGCCGGCTTTTTCAGCCTCGCCGCTGTGGTCGGCGAGGGCGAACAGCGTGACTTCTTTCGCCTGCAGAATCCCTTT
>DASPOW010000331.1:0-4958 GCA_035625855.1 Candidatus Methylomirabilota bacterium
AAAGTCCCGGCAACTGCAGCGCCTTCGTAGCCACCGGTAGCTGGACCAAAAGCCGGCAAATCGTGATGGCGCACAACAACTGGACCGGCTATTTGGCGGGCGAGCGCTGGCGCATCATCTTCGACATTGTCCCGAAGGACGGCTATCGCATGTTGATGGACGGCTTCCCTGGAGTCATCGCGAGCGACGATGATTTCGGCATCAACTCCTCGGGGCTGATGGTCACGGAGACGACCATCACGCAATTTGAGGGCTGGGACCCCGGTGGCAAGGCCGAGTTCGTGCGCGCGCGCAAGGCTCTGCAATACGCTTCTTCCATCGACGACTACGTTCGCATCATGCTCGACGGAAACAACGGCGGATATGCGAACGACTGGCTGCTTGGCGACCGCAAGACCGGGGAGATTGCCCAGTTCGAGTTGGGCCTAAAAACTCATCGCCTCTGGCGCACGCGCGACGGCGCCTTTGCAGGCTCGAATTGGGCTCGCGACCCGCAGCTCATCAAGCTGGAAGCACCGGACTTCAATCCCAGGGACCCGCAGAGCTCGCCAAACGCGCGGCGCGCGCGCTGGGACGAACTTCTGCAGGCCAATCGCGGGAAAATCGACGTGGCGCTCGCCCAGCAAATGCTCGGCGATCATCAGGACACCTTCCTGCACAAGGACCAGCCCGGGGAACGCACGCTCTGCGGCCACACCGATTTGTCTTCTCACGGCTCTCCGGAATGGCTATGGAATCCTTACTATCCGGGCGGCGCCGTCCAGGGCAAAGTGACGGATTCCTCGATGGCTGGCGCCATGGCATTCACGGCCCGGGCCGGGCATCCCTGCGGAGGGGATTTTCTGGCGGCGCCTTTTCTCGCCGCTCATCCCGAGTACAGCTGGCAGGCGCCGTTCCTTCGGGACATGAAGGCGGGCCCATGGACGGAGTTCCGTTCCGCCCAGGCGGCCCCGCCGGCGCGTTAGAGACGCCGCTTGGTAGCTCGTCTGCTGCTGTGTCAGCGCCGCCCTTGTTTCGCGATTTCGGCCAGGTATTCCGAGCAGCGGAAGATCACAATCAGGATTTCCAGGAAAACGCGCGAATAGATCACATAGAAAAGGAAAAGAAGGGGCGCAACAATCAGCAGCGCCAGGATGCCTGCCACGGCCGACGCCGTGAACCCCATGACGATGATGGCGATTGCGGCGGCGGCCGCCATCACGATCGAAATGATGAACAGCACCTTGATGATCTTGGTCGTGATGAAATTAGTGAACGACAGGTCGAAAAGGGCGGAAATGAACCCTACGGCTTGTTGCGTCGAAACCGGGGGAACGTGAGCGGCCGCCGGAGCCGGTCCTGCACCGGTGGGTGCTCCGCAAGCCGAGCAAGCCGCGGCGCCCGGACTCAGTTGGCTACCGCATTTCGCGCAGAATGCCATGGTGGAATTCTCCTTTCGGGACTCTAAGAGACGTTCTGCAGCGCCACAGCTTACGCCCGCCCCGCACTACAAGCAAAGGAAACTTGTTCGCACCGCGCAGCGGCCACGCCGCGAATCGCTCTCTGGAGCGTTCCGGTGCGCGCGCTTTCTCATTACCGCAACCACAGGAGCTCGCGTCACGTCCAACTTGTTGGGCTACATTCCGGTCGGGAGGGACCCCATGCTCACTCCTGCACGCCGACTGCTCCCAATCTTCGTGTTCTTTGGCTTCTTCGCTTCCGCGGCCACAGCCGCGCCGGATTCGGGCCAAAGTCTCCCGCAAATTGTCCGCCTGAGTTCCGTGCAGGGCGATGTGCGCTTCAACCGGGGCTACGCCAAGCATCCCGACCTCAGCAAGCCCTGGGAGCGGGCGGAGATCAACCTTCCGCTGGAATCGGGCTTCACCATCGCGACCGGTGCCGGCCGCGCCGAGATTGAATTTGAGGGCGGCTCCCTCGCCTACCTCGCCGATAACTCCGTTCTCCTGCTGAACACTTTGGCCGTGCGCGAAGGATTCCCAGCCACCGAACTGGAGCTTCTCACCGGCACGGCCATTCTCTCCGTCCAGCTCATTCCCCATGAACTCTTCACTCTGAGAACTCCGTTCAGCCACATGGAATTCTCTGAAAAGGAGAATTCCTTTCTCCGCGTGGACAGCTACGTTGACGGCACCTCCCTCACCCCTCTCGATGAAAAAGGATTGCAGCTCTACCACAACGGCCGGCTCGCGCTACACGTCCCGAAGGGCCGCACCGTCACCGACCGGGAAGGCTCTCCCTTCCAGATTCAAGATGCGGCACACTCCGCCGCTTCCACCGACTGGGATGCCTGGGTTTGCTCTCGAGTCGAGTCGCGACGCTCGCTGATGGAAGCCGCCCTGAAGGCTTCGGGCTTGTCCGTTCCTGTGCCTGGCCTCGCGGATATGTACGCTGGCGGCACCTTTTTCCCTTGCGCGCCCTACGGAACTTGTTGGGAGCCGAAGGAGGAGCCGCCCGCCGCTCCGCTCGCTGCCGGGTCACCTCAGCCGCAGACGACCCAGGAGCAGGCCCCTGGTGTTCCGCCTCCCCCTCAGTCTGCCCAGGGACAGCCTGCCAGCCAGCCCTTTCAGCCGCAGGTGGTCCGCTGGAGAACTCTTATCGCCACATGTCCGGCTCCGTATTGGATGACCCGTTCGCGCCTGGCCACGACTCCGCAGCAGCTTGAAGAACTGCTTCGCCAAGCGGCCTGGTACAACCAGCAAACCTGGATCTGGCCCGTCTGTCACACCGGCGGTTGGATTCGCAGCCACCAACGCTATGTCTTCGTTGTGGGCAGAAAGCATCACCGCCGCCACCCGGGCCACTGGATCCACGTCCACAACACCGTCGGGTTCGTCCCCAGGCATCCCGGCGATCAAAAGGGCAAGCCGCCCATCAATCTCAAGCATGGAGTTTTTGTGCCGCCGGCCAAAGAGGGTGGACTCCTCCAGCGCCTTGATTACACCGCAAAGGAAAAATATACAGTCCTCACGAATCCTCCGAAAGAATTTCGCGGCGGCGGGCTTTCCGAATTTGCGCGCGTTGTGCCTCCGTCGATCCACATGTACCGCGTTGGAGAATCTACGCTCACGGCCAGAGTGCCGGACGCCAAAGAGCGTCCCGGCGCGATCACCTATGACTACAGAAGTAAGCAGTTCATCCAGGAAGGCGTTCCATCCGGCGCGCGGCAAGGAAAACCGGTAATCGTCGGGACCCTGAACTCCCGCGGCGGTTTTTCAGGCTCACCGGGCGGACGTTTCGCTTCGTCAGGCTCGGCTGGTTCAGGCGGTTCGGGCTCCGGCGCGCACGGCAGTGCCGGCGGCTCTTCTGGAGGATCTTCCTCGGCTCGTACGGGCGGTTCTTCCGGTGGCTCCTCCGGAGCTTCTTCCTCATCACATTCTGGCGGATCGGCGTCGTCTTCGTCTTCAGGCTCCGGTGGCGGCGCCCGCCCCCGCTGACTCCGCTCGCTTCGCGCCGCCGAAGCTTAAGGCCGGAGTCCCAGCGGCGCACTTTCCGTGTGGACATCGGTGCCCGCCAATCGCTATAACAATCCCGCATCGCACAGCAAGGAGCTCTCATGCGCCGATTCGGGTGTTTCGTTGCCGTCTCCTTTTTTCTCTCTGCCGCGCCCACCGCCTTCGCGCAAAAACGCCCAATCACTGAAAAAGACCTCCTTGAGTTCAACTGGATCGGCGATCCCCAGGTTTCGCCGGATGATTCCCGCGTTGTCTTCGTTAAGGTGTCCGTCAACGAAAAGAAAGACGGCTACGACACTTCCCTTTGGAGCGTGCCGACAAAGGGCGGCGAAGCGCCGCGCCGAATCACCAGCGGCAATCACGATTCTTCCCCTCGATGGTCGCCCGATGGGAAATGGCTGGTCTTCGTTCGCGCCGGCGATTCCCCCGCGCAGCCCGGCGCCGCTGCAAGCTCAGCGCAGCAGCTCTACCTGTTGCCCACGAGCGGCGGCGAGTCCTGGCGCATCACGGATCTCCCCAAGGGCGCCTCCGGCCCGGTGTGGTCACCGGACAGCAAAACGATCGCCTTCAGCAGCACGACGTCTCCCGACGATCTCGCCAAGAAGGACCGCAAATCCGGCGACAAAGCCGGAGCAAATGAGCCAGGGGCACCTGAGCGGGAGAGCGACGTTCGCGTCATCACCCGCTCCGTATATCGCATCAATGGGGGCGGCTATCTCGATCCCAAGCATCCCGCGCACATCTGGGTCCTTTCGCTGCCGCAAAGCTCCGGTGAAACCGCGAAGCCCCGCCGTCTCACCAGCGGCCCTTTCTCCGAGGGCCGCATCTTCTGGTCGCGCGATTCCACCCGCATCCTGTTTACTACCCAGCGGGTCTCTGATCCCTCTTACGAGCTTCCGCGGACAGAGATTTATTCGGTACCTCTCGCCGGCGGCGAGCCCGAGAAAATCCTGACCATCCACATGGGCGCCGGAGCGATGTCCCTCAGTCAGGACGGCAAACGTGCCGCGTTCTGCGCGGGCACAGAAGAGCCGGTGCGCTCGTATTCTCAGCCGCATCTCTGGGTTGTGGACCTCGCCGCCAACGCCCAGCCGCGGAACATTACGCCCAACTTCGACTTCGACATTTGCAGCGGAGTGTTCGGCGACCAAGGCACGCCGCGCGCCGGCGGGTCGGACGAGGTCCTCTGGTCGCCCGATGGGAGCACGTTGACGACGATCACCGGCCGCGAGGGCAAGGCCATCCTCGTCGCGGTGGACGTCGCCTCGGGGAAAATGTCCGACATTACCCGGGGCAACCAGGCCGTGGAGCGCTACCGCGCCACGGCGGACCCCTCCAGGTTCGTCGTGCTCATTTCGACGCCCACAATAATCGGCGATCTCTTCGTCGTGGACCGCGCCGGGGGCCGCACGCAGCTCACCCGCATCAACGAGGAACTTTTCTCCAAGCTCAACCTCACTGAACCCGAGGAGATCTGGTACAAGAGCTTCGACGGCAAGAAGATTC
>DASPOW010000332.1:0-2437 GCA_035625855.1 Candidatus Methylomirabilota bacterium
GTCATGTCCGGAACGGGCGGCGCGGGCTGCGCGGGAACGCTCTCGAAGTATTTCTTGACCTTGGCCAGCGCTTCGTCGCTCCTGAAGTCGCCGACCAGCGCCACAACCGCGTTGTTCGGCGCGTAGTACATCTTGAAAAACGCCGCCACGTCTTCCACCGAGGCCGCGTCCAAATCCTCCATCGAGCCGATGACCGAATGCTTGTAGCGGAAGTTGTCGTAGGCCGTCTCCGTGATAATTTCCGACGTGCGCCCGTAGGGCTGGTTGTCTACGCGCAGCCTTCTCTCCTCCTGCACCGCCTTGCGCTGGTTGTCCAGGTTCGCCTGGCTGATGACCAGCGAGCGCATGCGGTCCGATTCCAGAAACAGCCCCAGGTCGAGCTGGTTCGCCGGCAGCGTCTCGAAATAAATCGTCCGGTCGGTGTTGGTGGTTCCGTTCAGCCCGCCGCCGTTGTTCTCGATCAGGATGAAGTGCTCGCCCTTCCCCACGTTTTCCGAACCCTGGAACATCATGTGCTCGAAAAGGTGTGCGAACCCCGTGCGGCCTTTGCGTTCGTCGCGCGACCCCACGTTGTAATTCACCGAAATCGAGTACGTTGGCGCGGAGTGGTCCTCGGAGAGATACACCCGCAGCCCGTTCTTCAATTTGTATTCTTGAAACGGAATCTTCACTGCGCGGCCTTCCGGGGCCGGCGTGGCCTGGGCCGCGAGAACCAGAGCGAGGGCCAGCACTCCGCCCAGGGCTCTTCTTGCGACGGCGCGTTTCTCGAGCAACCTCATGTTTCCTCCATCATCGAGCGGAAAAGGCGGCGAAAGGGTTTACCGCCGCCGACGGAAAGAGACCATAGCCTGAGGGAAAGCCTCAACTCTGTCAACTACCCGGTCTCAGTAGACCGCTCGCTTCTGCACGGTCTTCTTCGAAGCGAGAGAGAAGCGCGGTTCCTCCGGCGCACTGCCCGCGAGGCGCGCCGCGACGTATTCCCCGACCGCGGGGCCGTGCTTGAACCCGTGCCCTGAGCCTCCACCCACCAGCCACACGTTTTCCATTTCCGGGTGCCGGTCCACCAGGAAATCGCCGCTCGACGTGTTCTCGTACTGGCAGACGCGCGTCTCGACAATCGGCGCCTCCCGCAGCGCCGGAAAGCGCCGCGCCACGTACGCCGTGACACGCTTGGCCATCTCCGCTGAAACGATGCGCGACTGCGTGTCCGGGTCCACCGCTTCGCCGTGCCGGTCAAACGCTATCTTGAACCCGCGGCCTTCCAGATCGGGCAGCCCATACACCTCGTCGCCGAGATAAATCCACGCCGGCATCGCCGGCGGGGCGAAGCGCCGCTCGCCCGGCGGCGCGCCGAAGAAAAACACCTCTTGTCTTGAAGGAAAGATGCGCTCGCCCAGGACGCCCGGAAAGACCTTTCCGAGCCACGGGCCGCAGGCGAACACGAATGTCCCGGCGGAGATTCTCTCGCCTCCGCACGTTTCCACAGAGGCAAGTTTCCCTCTGGCCGCGGGCGTCCTCACCCCCGCCACCTGGTACGCCGCTCCTCCGCGCACCGCGTCCGCCAACACCGCCTCGACCGCGCGCCGCGCCAGCAACACTCCCGCGTCCGGCTCGAGGAATCCCCAGTCCACGCCTTGCAGGTCGAACTGCGGAAACCGCTTCGCCAGTCCGGTCTGGTCGAGCTTCTCGCACGGCGCGCCCGCGCGCGCGAGCGTCTCCGTCGTCTGCCGCGCGTAGTTGTCTGCGTCGCGCGCAAGCCACAACACGCCCGTGTGCACGAAAAGCGCCTGTCCCGTCCGCGCAAAAAACTCCTTCCACAGCGCGAGCGAGCGCAGCGCGAAGCGCGTGTACAGTTCGTCCGGCCCGTAACCCGCGCGGATGATTCGCGACTCGCCCCCCGAACTGGCCCGCGCGTTCGCCGGCCCGTACTGGTCGAGCAGCACCACCCGCCTGCCCGCGCGCGCAAGATGCCACGCCGTCCACGCGCCGAAAACGCCCGCGCCCACCACCGCCACGTCGTATGTCTTCGCGCTGTCCATGCTCACGGCCTGCGGGCTCATTCGCGGAACGCCCCGCGCAGCGCCTCCACCCAGTGTGATAGATGATTGACGATTCCAGGTGCGTGGGATCGAGATGCAGCGGCGTCACCGAAACCGCGCGCGAAAAGACCGCCGCGTAATCCGTATCCGGCTCAATGTCTTTCATGATTTTCTGCTCGAAGAGCCAGAAGTACGTGCGCCCGCGCGGGTCCTTTCCTTCCTGCAGCTGGTTTCGCGTGATTTTCTGCGACTGCCGCGAGAACTTCACTTGGCCTTCCCATGGCTCCGGCACGTTGACGTTCAGCAGCACCTGGTCGGGCAATCCTTCGCGCAGAATCAGTTCCGCGAGCGTGCGCGCGAGCCGGGCCGCGTTCTCGAATTGCCACGGCGCTTTGCGC
>DASPOW010000333.1:0-7125 GCA_035625855.1 Candidatus Methylomirabilota bacterium
CATCGCCGACCCGCTCTTCCACCTCATGAAGTGGCTCCACAAGTACATTTCCAACTGGGGCTGGGTCATCGTGGTGCTCACGATCGCCATCAACATGCTCCTCATACCGCTGCGCATCTCCAGCTATCGCACCTCGCAGAAAATGCAGCGCGTTGCCGGCGAAGTGAAGCAGATTCAGGAGCGCTACAAAAAGTACAAGTTCAACGACCCCAAAAAGCAGGAAATGAACCAGCAGGTCATGGAAATCTACCGCCGCGAGGGCATCAACCCGGTCGGCGGATGTTTCCAGATGTTTCTACAAATGCCCATCTGGTTCGGCCTGAACACCGCGCTCCGCTACTCGATTGAACTGCGCCACGCCACATGGCTGTGGATTCGCGACCTTGCCCAGAGCGATTCCACCTACATCCTGCCGGTGGCCATGGGCCTTTCCATGTACCTGGTGTCGAAGATGACGCCCGTGCCGACCACCGACCAGCAACAACAGACCATGATGAAAATCATGCCCATCAGCATGGCCGTGCTCTTCGTTGTTTTTCCGTTCTCCAGCGGGTTGGCGTTGTATATTCTCACCAGTAGCGTCGTGGGCATCGCCCAGCAGTGGTACCTGAACAAAACGCATCCCGCGCCCGTGCCGGCGAAGTCCGGGAAAGGCGGCAAGAAAGGCTGAAGCCGCGCGGCCCGGAGCGCGCCCTGAAAAGAGAGCCATGTCCCCTGAGCTCATCCGCGATGGCCAGCTCGACCGCGCCGCAGCTGCGGACTCGCTGCGACATTTCCTGGAAGAAGTGATTCGCGCGGCGCATTGGGACCTGACCGTCGAAGTGAAAACTGCGTCCGCGGCGGACACCGCCGAAATCCTCGCCGACTTCGCCGGCCGCGACAAAGAGCTTCTGCTCGAGCGCGGCGCCGAACTTCTGAAGGCGCTGGAACACCTGGCAGTCAAGGCCCTGCGGCTGGACGCGGCATTCCAGGACCGCATTCATCTCGATTGTGGCGGCTACCGCGCCCTGCGGCTCGAAGAACTGCGCATGACCGCACGTGTCGCGGCCGAGCGCGTCCTCGCAACCAGGCAGCCCTTTCGCCTCAATCCCATGTCGCCCCGTGAGCGCCGCGTCGTCCACCTTGCCCTGAAGGACATGCCCGGCGTGCGTACGGAAAGCGTGGGCACCGGCGACGACCGTCAGGTCGTCATCCACCCGGCCCCCAAGCCCGGGGCCTAACTACCTCCGCACCCAGCCCTGTGAGAGGACTTTTCCGTCGGCGTCCAGCCTCACCCGGTAGGTGAACGGCCAGACCCGCCCGGGAATAAGGCTGTGGAAGCGCACGTCGGCGATCTCCACGACTGAAACAGCCCCCTCCCGGTGGAATCGCGTGATGGGAAAGCGCGCAAACGCCAGGACCCTCTGCACGGTTGGAAGGCTCCGGACCTCCAAAATGCCGCTGTTGCTCAGTGCCTCGGGGTAGTAGTTGTATTCCAGCGCCTGGTCGCTTCCCGAGCCGCGTTCCGCGAGATCCAGCCGCATCTCGTAGACCCCGCGCGGCGTCTGAATCAGACCGTCCCACTGCCAGACCGAGGGGGGCAAAGGAACCGCGGCGACTTGAATCGCCTCGATATGCTGACTCGCCACAAACTGCCGCACCCGCACCAGCGCTGCCTTGTGCGCCGCCATGGCCACACCGATATAAACAAGAAAAATGGTTAGGCCCATGCGGCACCATGTCGCCCGGCTCACTGTGAAACCCCATCCCCGAAGACGCGGCGCGAAGAAGACCACCGCCAGCACACCACCGGTCTCGACCGCCACCCGGGCTGGGACCTGCACCCCCACGAACTGCGACGCGACCACAATCACCAGGGCTGCCATCGTGCACAGCACCCATGAACGCAGGGACCGCCGGACCGATCCTTCCTTGGTCCGGTAGACGCCCGCAATCAGTTGCGGCACAAGCAAAATTCCGCTGAACGTGAGGTCTACGATGTAGATCAGGTCCCATGCCGGTCGCCTCCACTCGAGCGGCGACCACGCCATCGTGCCGAAGCTGTTCAGCAGGTCAAACAGAATGTGGCTGGCAATCCCCACGGCATACACCAGCGTCAGCAGCGCGAAGGAAGGAGCCTCCCACCTGCGCTTCCGCGCAAACCACCGCGTCAGTGCCGCGAGCGCCAGCGCAAATGCAGGCAACATCAGGAACGAATGCGTGATGCTGCGGTGCCAGGTAATCACCAGCAGCGGGTCGCGCGAGAAGATGTCCCGCACAATGTCGCCGTCGGGGAAGATTGCCCCCAGCATGCTGGCCCAGGTCAGAATCCTCCCCCGCGAGACGCCTTTTTCTGCGCTGGAAAACAAATCCTCGCCGCCGAAGACGGCCTTCCCCAGCAAGGCCCCCGCAATGCCATGCGTAATCGTGTCCATGAAAGTGAGTGACTCTCTCCGCTCCGCTCCGCGCCGCGCCGCCCGCAGCCGACTATTCGTGTGGCGTTCGGCTAGCGCACCTGGAGAAGCGGGCCCTCCTTCGCGCGCACGTTTCCGATGCGCGCGGCCATCACGCCGCGAGCCTTCAACGCCCCCGCTGTCGCATCGGCCGCCTTGCTGGCGACCGCAATCAGCAAGCCGCCCGAAGTCTGGGGATCAAAAAGCAGGTCGCGAAATTCCTGCGTCACCCCGGCACCAAAGCTCGCGCACTCGCCGACGAATTCGCGATTGTTCTTCAACCCCCCCGGAAGGAACCCCTCTTGCGCAGCTTTGAGCGCGCCGGGCAGCAGCGGCACTTCGCGATGCTCGATCTCCAGAGTCACGGCCTCCAATCCCGTCCCGGCATCTCCACGCGCCATTTCGTGCGCGTGGCCCAGCAAGCCGAACCCCGTCACGTCCGTCACCGCATGAATCGGCGAGCCGCCCGCTGCGGCCCCTTTCTCCACTTCCCGCAACGCCTGCGTCGCGGCGCGGTTCAGTTGCACCATCGAAGCGACGGAAGCCGCAATCGCCGTGGCGTCCGCCATGTCCTTCTTCAGCGCCGTGGACAGCACGCCTGTGCCAATGGCTTTGGTCAGCAGCAGAGCGTCTCCCGGCCGCGCGCCGACGTTCCTCCACACGCGCTTCGGGTCAACGGTTCCCGTCACCGCGTACCCGAACTGAATATCCTCGTTGCGAATCGAGTGGCCGCCGATGACGCTGCATTCCGCCTCGGCCATCTTCGCCAAGCCGCCCCGCAGAATCTGCTCGAGTATCGCCGTGTCGCCCTTGTCCGGAAAGCCCACGATGGACAGCGCCGAAATCGGCCGCCCGCCCATCGCATAAACGTCGCTCAGGGAATTCGCCGCCGCGATTCTCCCGAAAACCTCGGGCTCATCCACGATGGGAGTGAAGAAATCCACGGTCTGGACCAGCGCGAACCCCTCTCCGACCAGGTACACCCCGGCGTCGTCGTTGGTGGCAAACCCAACGAGCACATTTGGATCATTCGGCCGCGGCAGGCGGCGCAACACCGAGTCCAGTATCCCGGGACTCAGCTTAGCCGCTCAACCGGCAGCCTTGACCATCGCCGTCAGCTTGACGGTTTCGGCCACAGGGCGCTCCTTTCGCTTTCGCACAATGCGTGCCGCACGTGCCGGCACCCCCCGCAGATTATATCCGCTTCCGTCCCGAATACCTCGACCCGCCGGCCACGCAGCGCGCGAGTTGCGCGGGGACGCCGGAACGTGCTTTCATCGCGCGATGCCTTGGGACTTTGTCGCGATTCTGCTTGTTCTTGGTCTTGTCATTCCGCTCCGCGGGCGCGCGAAGATGCGCACGCTTCTCGCCCTTCCGGAGGTCAGTTCCGCCGAGCGGCTCAGTCTTTACGCCTCGACCATCGCGTTCCAGTGGGCGGTTACGGGCATCGCCGCGTGGCGGGCATGGGCGCGCGGCCTGATCCCCTCCCAACTCGGCATCACCGCCCTTGACGCAAGACGCCTCGCCCTCCCCACGCTCGCCGGCGCGCTTTTCTTTCTATTCTTCCAGTGGTGGAATCTGCGTCGCGTCGGAAGGTCGCCAACTGCTGCGCGAGCGACGGTTCTGCGAGTAGCCCGTCTGATTCTTCCCGCGACCCTGCCCGAAAAACTCGCCTACGTTGCTCTCGCCGTCACTGCCGGAGTCTGCGAAGAATTCCTTTACCGCGGCTTCGCAACAGCCGCCTTTCTTCGAATCGGCCTTCCCAATTGGGCCGTAGTGGTCATCACGGCAGCGCTCTTTGGCCTCGCTCATCTTTACCAGGGTCGCAACGGAGTAATCACCACGCTCCTGGTAGGCCTTGTGTTCGGCGCCGGCAGAATCGTCTACGATAGCCTCGCTCCCGTCGTCATTTGGCACGCGACGGTGGACCTGACCGGTGGACTCCTTGGCCGGAAGTACGTAGAGCAACGGCCTGAGCCGACTCTTGGTTAACATAATGCATGACACGAAGCCAGATTCCTCTAAACCAGTCCTCGATGGCAACCGTGTGTGTCGCGCGATGGCGGAGTTCGGCATAGCTCTCACGAGTGAGCAAGTCGCACAAATTCTTTCTTATCTTAGACTTCTACTAGCCTGGAACGAGAAGATCAACCTTACGGCGATTCGGGACCCCGTCGAGATTCTCTACCGCCACTTCTGCGAATCCATGTTCGCAGCCGCAAGAGTGCCCATTGAGGCTGGTCGACTCGCCGACGTTGGCTCGGGCGCGGGCTTTCCGGGGCTTCCCCTGAAGATTCTGCAACCCAAATTGCACGTCTTCCTCATCGAATCGAATGTCAAGAAGGCGGCCTTTCTCGCGGAAGTCGTTCGCGAGCTGAACCTGTCAGAAGCACGCGTACTGGTCGCCCGCTACGAAGAATTAGGCGAAGAGGTCGGCCCGCTGGACTTCGTATGCAGCCGAGCTGTGGGAGAGATGGACCGGCTTTTGACATGGGCCACCGGCGTTTCCCTTAGTGCCCAGCATGTGGTCCTGTGGGCAGGGTCGCGAGATGTCGCCGGCATTCAATCTCATTCCGCATGGCGGTGGCGCGAGCCGATCCTCGTGCCTCATTCGCTGCGGCGCGTGGTCCTTGTCGGAGATCGCGCTTAGGTTCAGCCGCCGCGACTCATCCGGTTGTTCCACGTGGAACAAGGCGCGACTTGGGCCTTCCTTGCGGCGTTCCACGTGAAACATCTTGCAACTCAGCCAACTCTTTGCTACGTTTTCGCTAATCTCGGGCCCGAGGAAGAGTTTGGCGAGACTCATCGCGATCGCAAACCAAAAGGGTGGAGTAGGTAAGACAACAACTGCCGTCAATCTTGCCACCTGCCTTGCTGCCTCCGGCCAGAAGACCCTCCTCGTTGACTGCGATTCCCAGGCCAATGCCACAGCAGCTATGGGTCTTTCCAAAGATCCCGGCCGAAAAACCCTTTATCACGCCCTGATCCTCAACGAACCCCTCGAGCGGCTGCTCCAAACGACCCAAGTCCCCAACCTGCAAATGCTCCCCGCAGATAAACACCTCGCCGGTGCCGCCGTTGAGCTCGTCAACGCCGACCGCCGCGAGTACAAGCTCAAGTCCCTTCTGGATCCAATCCGCGACGCCTTCGATTTCATCGTCCTGGACTGCCCGCCCGCCCTTGACTTGCTCACGCTTAACGCGCTCGTAGCGGCCGACGCTGTGATTGTCCCCATTCAATGCGAGTACTTGGCCCTGGAGGGAGTCTCCGAGCTTCTTGACACGCTCATGCGCATCCGCCGCACCCTCAATCCCAACCTGGAGGTAGAGGGTATCCTGCTGACGATGTACGACGAGAGAACGAGCCTGGCGAAGCAGGTCGCGACGGACCTTCGGAGTTTCTTCGGGAGTCAGGTCTTCCAGACGGTCGTCTTTCGCAACGTTCGTCTGGCCGAAGCGCCGAGCTTCGGTAAACCTATTATTTTCTATGATATACACAGTAAAGGCGCGGAGGCTTATACCCAACTCGCCAAGGAGGTTATCGCCAATGCCGAGAAACGCGCTGGGACGGGGGCTCGGAGCGCTTATTCGGGAGGGTGAAGCTCCACCAGCCGCCAGTCCCCCGACCACAACTGCCTCAGCCGCAGCCCCTGCGCCTGCCCGAGAGGCCGCCGCAGGGCTTCTGTCGGTAGACATTGACCTGATCGATCCGAGCCCGTATCAACCGCGCACAAAATTCCGCGAGGAGGCCCTCGAGGAACTCGTTCGGTCGATTCTGACCAGCGGGATCATCCAGCCACTCGTCCTCCGTTCCCTTGGTGGCCGCTACCAGCTCATCGCCGGCGAGCGCCGTTGGCGTGCGGCACAGCGGGCCGGTCTGCGCCGCGTTCCTGCCGTTGTCCGCGAAGTCTCGAACGAACAGGCTCTTGAAATGACCCTGGTCGAAAACATCCAGCGCGAGGATCTGAATCCTATCGAGCAGGCTCGAGCCTTCGATCGTCTGATGGAGGAATTCCGCTTGACCCAGGAAGCCGTCGCCGAGCGCACCGGCAAAGACCGCGCCACGGTCGCCAACGCCATCCGGCTGCTGAAGCTTGAACCCATGATTCTGGACCTGATCGAAGAAGGGCGCCTCTCGGCAGGCCATGGACGAGCGCTCCTGGCCATTAACGAACCGGGCTTGCGCCTGCGCCTGGCCCGCCGCGCCGCTCGCGGCGGTTTGACGGTGCGCCAGGTCGAGCGCCTCGCCTCGCGGCGGACCCGTGCGAGAGCCGCGGAGGTGGTTCCCGCCGATGCCAATGTCCGCGCCGCCCTTGAGGAACTGCAGCGCCACCTGGGAACGCGCGTCCAGTTACGCCCCAAGACTCGCATCCGCCCGGGCCAGCTCGTCCTTGAGTTCTACGACGACGCCCAGTTGATGGCGCTCTACGATCGCCTGATGAAGTAGCCGCCAAGAACCGGCGTGCCGCGCGGCGATTGATACGACATCAGCCCAAGCGGCCGCCTTGACTTGCTCGCGTAGCCCGCTAAAGTCGTTGTAGGAAGGGTCCAGGTGCCTCATGGCGTGGAAGTGGTCCGGAAACTCGAGCAATCATAATTCCCGGGAAGAGTGGACCGGGTTCATCGAGCGCGGCGTCACGCTTGAGGGAACCCTCCAGGTCACCGGCACCTTCCGCGTGGACGGCAACATCAAG
>DASPOW010000334.1:0-2937 GCA_035625855.1 Candidatus Methylomirabilota bacterium
GCGGCATTGATGCGTGGCGCGATACGGAAGCCAACTTCGCCGGAAGTCGGCGGGCGTTTGGCCGAAACCTGCGCCACTTCGAGCAACGCTTTCAGCCCGGGATTGACTGCCTTGCGCAGCGCGTCCAGTCCCAGCGCCGCAAACACACGATTCTCGCCCGTCAGCGGCACAGCATCGGCGATGGTCGCAATCGCCACAACTTTCATGAACGACAGGAGCAGCTTGTTCCGATCTTTCGCGTCGTTTTCCGCGAAACGCCGCTCCGCCAACCCCCGCCGCTGCATCAGGGCCTGCGCCACCTTGAAGGCAACGCCCGCACCACAGAGCTGCTTGAAGGGATACGAGCATCCTGCCTGATTGGGATTCACCACCGCCAGCGCCCGCGGCACGCCCTCCGGCCCGGGCAGGTGGTGGTCGGTCACAATCAGATCCACGCCCAGCCTGCGCGCCGTCTCCGCCGGAGCATGCGCGCGAATCCCCATATCGACGCTGATAATCAGGCGAACCCCGGCGGCAGCGGCGGTCTCGATCACATCCGCCCGCACGTCGTAGCCCTCGCGAATGCGGTGCGGCACGTGGAAGTCGGCCGCGCCTCCGCAGAGTTCGATCGCGGTCTTCAGGATGATGACCGCCATCGTGCCGTCCACGTCGTAGTCGCCATAGATCAGGATCGGCTCCTTGCGCGCGATCGCGCCTTCGATCCGCTCCACGGCAGCGGACAACCCGGTCATCAACTCGGGCGCATGAAGATGTGCAAGAGAAGGCGACAAGAACTGCCGCGCAGATTCGGCATCGCGGATGCCGCGGCTCGCCAGCAGCGGCGCGAGAATGTGTGCTGTCTCTGCCCGGCCATCAGTGCGCAGTGCCGAGGCCAACCGCGCGACGAGCTCTTGATCAGCTGGCTTCGGAATCCATTGCATTTTGGCGTGGCGTCCCGAACTGTGTGGCGACGGGCGCCCGCGCCCGTCGAGCCGAGCGAACTCGGCGGTTGCGGCTGGCTAGTTCTCTTCGTCCTGGTCAGGCTCATCCATGGTGATGCCGCCGAACTCGTCCGACACCTCGAGCAGGTGCTGATAGCGTTCGTACCACTCCGTGCTCACCTCACAGAGAAACATCGTTCCCTGGTAAGCCCACCCCAGCTGGAGAAAACCCACCTTGCCCACATGCGCGCGCAGCCAGCGCGCATCCTCCACATCGTCGTTGTCGGTGAACTCGGAGTTCGACAGCCGTTCGACCATCTCATCCAGCTCGGTGCGCTCGAGCGCCCAGGCATGCATGGTCAGGAAGGCCACACCCGCGGCCTTGGCCAGCTCGACAAAATCCTTCCAGCCGTCGGGATTCTCGCCCATCTCCCACATGACACACTGCACTTCTTCATAGTCCACGTAGCCCTGGAAGCGGCGCATGCCGTGGCCTTCAATGAAGGCAATCATGTCGTCTTTTACGGTCGAGAGATCGTCTGGAATGGGAGACATATGTGAGGAGAACCAGTAATCACTGATTGTATGCCGTTCGCCCACTTCGCTGCCAGCGGTGACTGCCGCGCTTCACTTTAAGTCCCAATTCGGAGACTCACGGAATTCTGGCATTCAGCTCCGCCAGCGCCTTTTTGTAGTCCGGATCGTCGGGCGAAAGCGCGACCGCCCGCCGCAATGCCTCGGCCGCGCGGCGGCGATCTCCCATCCTGGCGTAGACCTCGCCCATCTCGTAGTAGGCGTCCGACTCCTTCGGATTAACCAGCACAACCTGCTGAAAGGCCTCGAGCGCCGCGGCCGGATCGCTGTTTTCCAGCACCTTCCCGCGAACGTACAGATAGTCGGGATTGTAGGGATCGCCGCGCAACGCCTTCGCAATCTCCTCCTGCGCCCTGGCCACGTCGCCACGGGAAAAATCAATCTTCGCCAGCAGGGCCAGGCTGGGGCCGTTCTGGGGATCTTCCGCCAACGCCTGATCGAGTTCGGCCAGCGCCGACGCGAGCTGATTCTTCCGCGCCAACTCGCCCGCGTCGGTCGCGAGATGGTCGGCGTGCATCTTGCGGGTCTTCGCATCCTGCTCGGCCTGCGAACGCTTCTCGTACTCTTGCTGCAACTCCTGCGCGCGCTGGGCCTCCCCGGCGCACTTGCAGGCGCGCGACAGCAGGTAGAGATCTTCCGGATTCACATCTTGCGCCGCCGCCAACGGCTGCAGCACTTCGACGGACTCGCCGCACTTGTTCGCGTGCAGCGCCACTTTGCCAAGAAGCTCCCGCGTCTGCGCGTTCGGTTCCAGACGGTAGGCCGCCTTCGCGTCGTCGTAGGCGTGGACGTCGTCATCGCGGTCAGCGTACAAGCTTCCGCGGAAGTAGCGCGAAGAAGCCACGCCCGGAGCCAGGCGAATCGCTTCGTTGAATTCGGGCAGAGCCTTGTCCCCGTCGCCCTTGGCTTGATACGCCACGCCGAGCTGCTCGTGAGCCGCGGCCGATGCGGGATCTCGCTGCACCGCCCGCTTCAATTCCACGATGGCGTCGTCGTAGTGCAGCAGGTGGATGTCGAGCTTGCCAAGTTCCACCAATGCCGCAGCACTCTTCGGATGCTGTGTCGCCGCTTCCCGGAGCACGCGCCGTGTCTGGTCGTAGTTGTAAAGGCCGTAGTAGGCCGCGGCCAGCCCGAGTTCTGCCTTTTCGTTGTGCGGCTCGCGTCGGAGGATCCTCCGGTAGGCGGCCACCGCAGCCGGGAACTGGCGATTGCGCAGCAGGGCCGCCGCATCCGGCGACTCGTTCGCGCCATCCGCATTTATCTGGGCCGCACCGATCGCCGACAACCCGGTCAGCAGCACAAGCCCAGCGGCGCGGCTGAAGAATTGAAGGCGCCGAATCGTGATTGGCTTACGAGCGTAGCTCAGCGGCGGAAACATGCAGGAGGTAGTTGCTCGCCTGATTCTCCAACAAAAATCAGGCCG
>DASPOW010000335.1:0-3322 GCA_035625855.1 Candidatus Methylomirabilota bacterium
GGCCGCCCGTCTTTCAAGATGACGGGGCGTTCGACCGCAGGGCTTACCTCGAATCGCAGGACGTTCACCTCGTCGCAACCCTGCGCGCAGCTCAACTCATCGAGCGGGAGTCGCCGAGCGCCCGGTCCATGCGCTATCGAATGGCATCGGCCCGCGCGCGCCTGCGGCGCACGCTCGACGCGCTCTTCCCGGCAAGCCCCGAGTCTGCTGCGATTCTTCGCGCGATGCTGCTGGGCGACCGGAGCTTCGTAGACCGCGACGCGTCGAAGAACTTTCAAGTCACCGGCACGTATCACGTCCTGGTCGTGGCGGGGCTGCACGTGACGGCGATTGCCGTGTTTCTCTTCTGGCTCGGGCGCCTCCTGCGAATGCCGCGCACGATCGTCGCGCTCGCTTCGCTGGTCGCTCTTTGCACATACGTGTCCGTGATCGAAGAACGCCCGCCCGTGCTACGCGCCGTCTTGATGGCTGGGATCGTGGTCGTGGGATGGATTCTGTTTCGAAGGCTGGACTTGCTCAATTCAGCGGGCCTGGCGGCACTCCTGATCCTGTTGTTTCGTCCGCTGGAGCTCTTCGATTCGAGCTTTCAGCTCTCGTTTTTGGCGATGGCGTGCATTGGGGGCATTGCCGCACCGTGGCTCGACCGGAGAATCGAGCCCTACGCGCGAGCTCTGAAGGACTGGCGCGACGTTACGCGGGACCTCGCACACGAGCCGCGCCAGGCGCAGTTTCGCATCGACTTGCGCGCGGCGATGGGGTGGCTCGCGAGGCGCCTCCCCGGCAGATTGGAAAGGCCGGGACAAGACGCCGCCGTGCGAGTGCTTTCCTGGACGTTTCGTGTCGCCGAGATTCTTGCACTCTCCTTTGTGCTGCAAGCCGGGATGCTGCCGCTCATGGCGCAGGAGTTTCACCGCGTCACGCTATCCGGTCCGCTTGCCAACCTGTTTGCCGTTCCGCTGACTGGAATACTCGTACCACTTGGCTTTGTAACGCTCGGCGCCGGCGCGATTCTGGCGCCGGCCGGGCGCTTTCTCGCGCATCCCCTCGCTTGGCTCACCGCTCTATTGTTGCGAGTTGTCGGGTGGCTTGCGCGTCTTCCGCGTCTCAGCTATCGCATTCCTACGCCCCCCGTCGCGGTTGTGCTTCTTTTTCTAAGCTTATTAATCGTCATGGCAGTGATGACCCGCCTTCGCATGCGCCGAACGTATTTCGCTGCCATCGCGTTGCTCGCCTGTGGGCTGGTCGTGGCCGTTTTTCCGTTCAAGCCTCGGATCTCGCCGGGAACGCTCGAACTCACGGCGCTCGACGTCGGGCAGGGCGATTCCCTCCTGGTGATTTCTGCGCGGGGAACATCGATGCTGATCGATGCCGGAGGAAGCTTCACCGGCTGGGGAGGTGGCGCGCAGCGCCGGGGCCCCGACCCGGGCGAGGAGGCCGTTTCACCGTACCTGTGGTCCCGTGGCTTCAAGAAGATTGATATCCTGGTGCTGACCCACGCCCACCACGACCACCTCGGCGGAATGTTCGCCATTCTCGAGAACTTTCGCGTCGGGCGGCTCTGGATCGGCCGCGAAGTGTCTTCGCCTGCACAAGCGGCACTGGAAAAACTGGCGCGAGAGAAACACATTCCCATCGAACACGAACAACGCGGCGCGAGGATGGACTGGGACAACACGCGTTTGGAAGTCCTTTGGCCGGAAGTTTCGCCGGATGACCCTGCGGCCCCGTCGAAAAACGACGACTCGCTGGTGCTGCGGATGACCTACGGCGAGCGCACGTTTCTTCTGGCTGGAGATGCGGAGAAGCAGGCGGAAAGAGAGATGGTGTCGGAGAGCACGGAAAAAAGCCTGCGTGCCGATGTCCTCAAGATCGGGCACCACGGGAGCCGGAACTCGACCACGCCGGGCTTTCTGGCGCGCGTCTCGCCGGGTCTGGCGGTAATCTCCGCCGGAGCCGAGAACTCTTTTGGTCATCCGCACGCCGAGCTGTTGGAACGGCTGCAGGGAGCCGGTGTCCGGGTGCTGCGCACGGACCGCGAAGGCGCGATCCACATACTCACCGACGGAAAGCGTATCGAGGCCTCTTGCTTCGTGCCCTGCGCGGCGCCGGGGAACTCCGCAACCTCACCCTAGCTGGTAGGCCCAGGCAATCACGAGGACGCCCAATACAAACAAAAAACCCGCCATGGCACGATACTCGCGGTTTTTCATGAATTGTCGCCACGAAAACGACCCGGTGCCACCCGGGCCACGATAGGGACTCCATCGCGGGAAAAAGAGCGGAACGACGCGAGCGTAGCTTTCGTAAACATCGCCGAACTTTTGACGCATCTCCTGCTCCTCGCGGCGCATCACAGCCGTGTAGAAAACCGCGAAGTACGCTACGGCCAAAGCCGCGGAAATCCACGAATGCGCGGCCAAGCCAAGACCAACCAGGAGCACGGCGCTGCCCAGATACAGCGGATTACGCGTGTACGCGTACGGCCCCCCTACCGCAAGCTCTTCCTGCTTCCGCAGGTATCCCGCCGCCCAGGCACGGAGTCCCACGCCGATGACGCCGACCAGGCTCCCAGCGAGAATCCAGCGCGGTTCGGGCCGCGCAAACCAGAACACGGCGATTGCGACTGGATAGCCTAGTCGCACTCTCCAACGCACGAGGAACTTCACGGTCGCGTTCCCGCGCGGGCCGAGAGTTGCTGCTTGACGGCCTCCAGGACAGCGTCAACGCCGATCTCGAGCATCGAGGGATCGGTTGCGTTCCTGCGCGCGTGATTTCTGCGCGCTCCAGCGCTCCGCAGGACCATGCCCCCGCTTCCATAGGGTCCGTTGCGCGCGGGATCCGTCGGGCCGTGAAGAGCCACGACCGGCGTGCCCAGCGCGAGCGCCAAGTGCAGGGGCCCCGTGTCGCCCCCAACTACAACCTTCGCGCCGCGAAGGAGCGCCATCAGGGTGCCCACCTCGCTGCTGACCAGAATGGGCTCTGCGCTCGCGCTGGCTGCGCGCACAGTCTTGGCAAGGTCATCTTCTCCCGGACCGTAGTTTACGACGCAGCGCAGGCCCAATTCGTTCCCGACCCGCGCGCACAGTTCGCCAAAACGCTCCGCGGGCCAGCACTTCGCTCTCCAACCGCCTCCCGGGCACAAGACACAATAAGACGACAGTCGATTCTGCTGTCGCCACTGACAGGACTCCCGATTCTCTTCCTCGCTGATGCGCAACGCAAACTCCGCCGCGCCTCTTGCCGCACCTGCCTGCACACTCAGCTCGCCGTTTTGATCCGCGATATGCACCGTCCGGGCGTGCACTTTCTCCGTGTAAAGGAT
>DASPOW010000336.1:0-6075 GCA_035625855.1 Candidatus Methylomirabilota bacterium
GCCGCCGCAAGCGCATTGTAGGTTTGACCCTGCACCACGCGCACCTCGAGCCCGGCCGGCCACCCTTGCTGCAACCCGCGCACGTCGCTGCCCGGCGCGGCGGCCACGACGAATTGTGCGGGAACCTTCGCGTGGACCAAAGCGCAGGCCTCCCGCAGGACCGGGAGATGGTGTTCCTGTTCCGATCCGCGGCTGCCCGGCAGCACGGTCACGACCGGGGCCGCCGGGTTCAAACCCGCGTCGCGGCAGAATTCCTCGCGGTTTTTCGAAGCGCGCACCTCGCCCACCAGGGGATGACCGATGAACTCGGCCTGCACGCCGGCGTCACGGTAGAACTTTTCCTCGAAGGCGAAGATGCAGAGCCCGAGCGCGAAGCGGCGGCGGACGACGCGCGCCCTCCACGGCCGCCACGCCCAGAACTGCGGGCAGACGAAGTAGACGTTCCGGATGCCCTGGGCCTGCAGGCGCCGGGCCAGCCTGAGGTGGAAGCTCGGGTAGTCCGTCAGGATAGCGATGGGCGGCTTGCGGGTTCTCGCTTCGCTGACCAGCCGCCGCATGGTTCGCCGCAGCTCGGGGAGATGACGCAGCACTTCGCTGAAGCCCACAACCGCGGAGAAGGGCGCGACGACCTCCACGCCCGCTTCGCGCATCTGCGGTCCGCCCATGCCAAAAAGCGCGACATCGGCGCGCCCGCTCAGGGCGCGCGCCAGGCGCGCTGCGTACATGTCGCCGGAGGCCTCGCCGGCAGAGATCAGGACGGGAACAGGGCTCATGACATGCGCCGCAGGGCGCGGCGCGAAGGCGCGGAAACGGCCCCTTCAGTCATTCGCGGGAAGAGGCGCGGGCTGCGCTCCCAGTGGCGGCACCGGCGGCCCCAATTCCTGCTCTTTGTACTGAAGCTGATAAAGCCGGTAGTAGATGCCGCGCTGGGCGAGAAGCTCCTGGTGAGCGCCATGCTCGCGCAGCCGCCCCTTGTGGAACACGAGGATGCTGTGCGCGTGCTGGATGGTGCTGAGGCGGTGCGCGATGACGACAGCGGTGCGTCCCAAAAGCAAACGATCGAGCGCTTCGCGAATTTGCAGCTCCGTCTTGGTGTCCACGCTCGAGGTGGCCTCGTCGAGAATCAGGAAGCGCGGATTGTGCGCCAGCGCCCGTGCGAAGCTGATGAGCTGGCGCTGGCCGACCGAGAGGGTCGAGCCGCGTTCGCTGACCGGCGTATCCACGCCCTCTGGCAGCGCGCGCACAAAACCGCCCAGGCCGATCTCGCCGAGCGCGCTCTCGACGTCGGCGCGCGTGATGCTGGGAGTCCCCAGGCGGACGTTTTCCTCGATCGAGCCGGTGAAGAGGAAAGGGTCCTGGAGCACGATGCCGAAAAGACGCCGCAGCTCCTGCAAGTCCATCTTGCGGATGTCCACGCCGTCCAGCAGGATTTCCCCGCGCTGGATCTCATAGAAGCGCAGGAGCAGGGAGATCAGGGTGGTTTTGCCCGCGCCGGTGTGGCCGACGATGGCGACGGTCTGGCCGGGCTCGACGCGAAAGGAAACGTCGCGCAGCACCCAGTCTTCGTCGGAAATGTCCTTGCTGGTTTTGTAAGAGAACCAGACATTGCGAAACTCGATTTCGCCCCGGGTAGATTCCAGGCGCACCGGTTCGGCGGGCGAGTCGATGGTGGCCGGCTCGTCGAGCAGCTTGAAAATGCGCTCGGACGCGGCCATCGCCGACTGGAGAATGTTGAACTTCTCGCTGAGGTCCTGAATCGGCCGGAAGAAGCGCTGCGCGTACTGCATGAACGCCACCAGGATGCCGATGGTCAGGACGCCGGAAAGCACCTTGAGGCCGCCGATCCAGAAGAGCAGAGCGATGGCTGCCACGCTGAGTTCTTCCACCGCGGGATAGAAAAGCGCGAAAGCCAGAATGGCGTCCTTATAGGCGAGCATGTGGTCGCGGTTCCGCTGGGCAAACTCCACCCGCGCGCGAGGTTCGCGGTTGAAGAGCTGCACCACGCTCATCCCGCTGATGTATTCCTGGAGGAAGGCGTTGATGCGCGCGATGGCGGTGCGGATCTTGCGGTTGGCTTCGCGCACGAATTTGCGGAAGGCAAAGGTGACCAGCAGGATGAACGGCAGAACGGCCAGGGCGGCGAGGGCCAGCCGCCAGTTGAGGTAAAGCAGCAGGCCGGCCATGACCGCGAGCAGAAAGAAGTCGTTGATCATGGTGACCACGCCCGCGGCGAACAGGTCGTTGAGGGCGTCCACGTCGGTGGTCACGCGCGTCACCAGCCGGCCCACGGGATTGCGGTCGAAGTAGCTCATCGGCAGGCGTTGTAGGTGGCCAAAGACCTGCCCGCGCAGGTCGAACATCGTCTGCTGGCCGACGCGCTGCATGATGCGGATCTGAAAGTACTGCGCGAGGAAGTCCGCCACCAGAATCACCAGGTAGCCCAGGCTGACCCGTCCGAGACCGCGCCCCGCGATTTTCAGAGACAGCAGTCCCTTCGACGCGGGAATGATGTAGCGGTCCAGCGAAATCTGGAAGAGCCACGGCGGGGCCAGTTCGAGCGGCGTCACGATCAGCACCATCGCCAGGGCGAAGACGACCTGCCACTTGTACGGGCGCAGATACTCGAGCAGGCGCCGCATCAGCCGCGCGTCGTACGCTTTTCCGAGTGCCTCTTCTTCGTGTCCCTTGCTCATGCCCGTTCGAGCTCTTCTTCGAGCAGTTGCTTGAGATACAAGTCCGCGTAGTAGCCGCCGCTCGCCAGCAGTTCGTCGTGCGTGCCGCGTTCGATGATGCGTCCTTCGCGGAGCACGACAATCTGGTCGGCGTCGCGCACCGTGGAACACCGGTGGGCGATGAGCAGCGTGGTGCGGCCGCGCATGATTCCGCGCAACTCGCCGAGAATCTGCTCCTCGGTGTGCGTGTCCACGCTGGAGAGCGCGTCGTCGAGAATCAGAATCTTCGGATCGCGGAGGATGGCCCGCGCGATGGCGGTGCGCTGCTTCTGCCCGCCGGAGAGCGTGATCCCCCGCTCGCCGACCATGGTGTCGTACTTTTCGGGAAAGCCCTGGACGTCTCCGTCGAGGCTGGCGATTTGCGCGGCCCGGCGCACCTGTGTTGCGTCGTCGGAGCTGACGCCGAAGGCGATGTTCTCGCCGACGGTCGCGCCGAATAGGTATGTGTCCTGCGGCACGTAGCCGATGGCGCGGCGCAGGTCCGCGAGCGGCCACTGCTGAATCGGCCGGCCGTCGATCAGCACCGAACCCGCAGGCGCTTCCCATAACCGCGCGACAAGCGCCGCCAGCGTGGATTTCCCACAGCCCGTCGGGCCGATGATGGCAACCGTCGAACCGGCGGGGATGCACAGGCTGATGTCGCGGAGTATGCCGTCGGCGGGCGCTCCCGGGGCTCTCCCGGAGCCGTTCGCGGCTACGCTTCCGCCCGAGAGCGTCGTCGGGTATGCGAACATGAGGTTGCGAAACTCGATTTCGCCGCGGACCTGCTGGCCGGACGGCACCGTCGCGAGCCGGTCGTCAATCTTCGGCTTGGCGTTCAGGATAAAATTCAGCCGGCCCACGGACGCGGCGCCGCGCTGGAACATGTTGGTCACCCAGCCGAGCGCAATCATCGGCCACACCAGCAGGCCGAGGAAGCTGAAGAACGACACGAACGAACCCACGGAAATCTGCTGGCGCATGGCCTGGAAGCCGCCGCGCCACAGCACGATGAGAAAAGTCGTGCCGATGAGCGCCTGCAGCGAAGGCATGAACATGCTCCAGGTGCGGATGAGGGCGATGTTGCGCGAAACGTATTCGCGGTTTGGGCCATCGAACCTGCGAATCTGGTCTTGTTCCTGCGCGTAGGCGCGCACCACGCGGATCCCCGAAAGGTTTTCCTGGACGCGCGTCGAGAGCGTCGCCAGCGACGCCTGAATCTTCTCGTACATTTCGTGGATGATCTTTCCAAAGCGCTGCACCGCGACCGCGACGATGGGGGTCGGCAGCAGCACCCACAGCGTGAGGGACGCGGAGATCTTGAGCATGATGACGACCGCGACGACCATGGTCACGATGGTCGTCGCGCTGTACATGATTCCCGGGCCCAGAACCATCCGCACCTGGTTGAGGTCGTTCGTCGCGCGCGACATCAGGTCGCCGGTGCGGTTGCGAACGTAAAACTCGGGCTCCATCTGCAGCAGCCGGTCGAGCAGGTCGTTGCGGATGTCGAACTCGATGTCGCGCGAGACGCCGATGAGAATCCACCGCGTCGCGAACGACAGGATTCCCTTGAGGGTCACGAAAGCGATCAAGGCCAGGCAGTAAATCCAAAGCGTCTGCCGGCTGTGCGCGGCGTAGTAGGGCACCATGCGGCTGAGCCAGGAGCCCGCGACCGCAGTCGCCCCGGCCGCGGAATGAGCGAACGGTGCAGGGCTGCCGGCGAGGGTGTCCGTGATGACGCCGGTGGCCAGAGGAATCGCGCTGCCCACCAGGCTCATCAGCACCAGCGCAACCAGGCCGATGGCGATGCTCCCCTTGTAGCGCCGCAGGTAGGGAAGCAGGCCCAGCAGGCCCTTCCAGGCTGCGCCTCTCGGCCTGGACTGGGCCTTGGTGCCCGCGCCCGCGGCAGTCGTGGCAGCGGCGCTCATCTGAGCACCGACCGCGCATTCTCGAGCGAAGGCAGCTCCACCAGGAAGTGCTCGTAGTTGCGGTCCATGGATTGATAGCGCATTGCCTGCGGATTCCAGCGCACGCCGATCGGGAGCGTGTGCTCGGATCCCTTCATCTGCAGCGGCGTGAAATAGAGGGTCAGACCCTTTTCCGGATCCTGCTCATACTGCAACCGCCAGCCGGAGATGGGCGCGATCGGCGTCAGGCCGAGGTAGCCTTTGGTGTTCTTCAGGTGCTCGTCGCAGCGCAAGAGCTCCATCCATTTCCCGTCGTCGTTTTCGGCGATCACCGCGCGCGTGATGATGGTGCCGGGGAGGTTGTTAGTCGGGGTTTTCGGCACGACGTTGGCCGCGACGAACTGCTGTTTGCCCGTCTTTGCCAGGTCGCCGAAGACGAGGACCTGCGTCTCCGATCCCAGCAGGGACTGCGCCGCGGACTGAATCTCCGGCGGCACGGCGGGCTTCGTCTCCGCGGCCGGGGCCTGCGCCGGTGGATTCCCGGACCCGCACCCGGCACCGCATAGAACGGCCGCCAGGCACAACACGCCCTCTGCGAATCGGCTTGCCTTCATGGAAAGCGCCCCCGGCTCCAATCGGCGGTTCGTCCAGCCGGCGATCAAGCCTTCATTCTAGCCGCTGTGCGTCCCACTGGGAAACCCACGCTGCGCCTCCCGCGGTCGGGAAGCTACGCTCCGCGCGCGGCTGCAATCTGGTCGAGTCGGGCCTCGAAATTCTCCTCGCCCTCCGAGCAAAGCTCGGTGCGCTTCACCGGCACGGCTTCCTCGATCGAGGCGATCCAATCCATGAGCGCTTGGATGTTCTCGCGTGTCTTCTGGTGATATTCGCGGCGGTGTTCTTCGGTGGACATCCAGCGCAGAAAGGTATGCTCGCCGGCGTCTTCGGCCTGATTTGCGGCCGCGCCGGCGCTTGCGCCTCCGAGGAGTCCGGCGTGCCCGGTGAAAAGATGCTCGAATCCCAGGTCCACCAGAAAATTTCCGCTGGAAGCCGCCAGGCCTTCGTCGAATTCCGGGCCGTGGCAGGTGATGCTCAGCGGCGAGGGGCGCTTTTCCCACTTGAGCCGTTCGGGATCGAACTGCCAGAGGTCCCAGCTCGCCTCTGCCGTGTAAGCCGTGTCTCCGTGCAGTTGCTGCGCCGCCAGCGCCGCCACTTCCGCCGGGCCGAACTCCTGCCCGCGCAGGTCCCACTCCGCCACGGGGGCCTCCGAGGGGTCGATGGGCTGCACGACGAGGCTCGAAAAGTACGGCTGCGAGGCGGAAAGCGGCGCCGAGGCGAGGAAACGCACGAACTGCTCGAGCAGCGAGGCTTCGGAGAAGCCCTCGGTCCACACGCGGAGATAAGCGCGATTGGCCATCGGGACTTGGTGCGAGGCTAGTATAACGGCGAGCGGCGCG
>DASPOW010000337.1:0-4742 GCA_035625855.1 Candidatus Methylomirabilota bacterium
AAACTCCCGCGGGCAACGCGGCCCGGGCGTGTTACGGATCGGCCCAAGCCGGATGATGCTGATAAATAAGGAGCTTATTCCGTGCTGGAACAGTTTTCCAGCGGGGAGTGAGACAACATCTGCGGTCTCCTTCGCGTCCAACCGTGCATCCCCGACGGTGCGGTTTCCACCGATGCAATTTCGCGCGGAACCCCGAGGCTGGATTCGCACGAAAAAAGAACCGGACTATTAGCGGATTAGCCACGCGCGGGCAGGCCCGCCGAAGGTTACAAAAAACGCTGTGCTAGATTTGGAAATTAGCCCCTCGTGCCGGATAGGACTGTGACGACTAGCCAAGGACCCCCGCAGCCGTATCGCCCGAAGATCCATCGTCTGGAACTGCGCTGGCATACGGTGACGTACAAGACGGTGGCAGCGTACGCCGCGGCCGCCACGGTCATCGTGGTTGCGCTGATCGCGGTTCTCGTTCCGAGCTGGTCCTCCGCGGTCTACAAGAAAGTCGCCAACGTCATTTCGGACAACGACGCGGAGTCCGCGCCGCTTTCGCAAAAACAGGCGCGCTTCGTGAACCTCGACGGCAAGGTGCAGGTCAAGAAAGTGAATTCCGTGCAATGGGTGGATGCGGATTTTCGAACGACGCTCGACCGCGGCGACCTAGTGCAGACCGGGTCCGACGGCGCGGCGCGCATCACGTTCGCCGACGGAACGTTTTACACCGTGAAGTCGGACACGCTGGTAACAGTCGAAGAGAACAACGTCACGAAGGAAAGTTCCAACACGGCAGTGCGCATCAACGTGGGCGAAGTAAATCTGCAAACCCCGAACTGGACTTCCCCGAATTCTCAGGCCGCGGTGAGCATGGAAGACACGAAAGCCATGGTGCGCTCGAACACGCGCGCGTCCATGAAGAACGATCCCGCGCGCAAGGAGAGCGAAGTCAACGTCTCCAACGGTTTCGTAGAGGTGAAGCGTGGAAACGAAACGATCGACGTGGGCGCCTGGGAGAAAGCCACGATTCCGGAAGGGCAGCCCATCCAAAAAGCCAACGTGCTGGCTCCGCCGGAGCCCATCGATCCTCTGAACCTCGCGCCGATCATCGTGCCATCGCCGAAGACCGCACCGGTGCACTTCGAATGGAAGCCCGTGCAGGACGCAGTCTCGTATACTCTGCGGGTGAGCACGACCGCGATGTTCACGAACGTGGTGGCAGAGAAAAAGATTTCGACGACGAGCGCCGACGTGACCGGGCTCGACGCGGGGGACTATTTCTGGAGCGTCTCCGCGACCGATTCGAAGAAACGCGTGAGCGAAGCGAGTAGTCCCTTCAAATTCACGCTGGTGGCGCAAGGCAAGTCCCAGGAGATGCTCTTGGAAATTGAAGCTACGCAGATTCATGGCAGAATGGTGGAGATCATCGGACGGACCGAGCCGGGTGCGGCGCTGATTGTGAATGGTCAGGCGGTCCCGAACATCTCGCCCGATGGGAAGTTCACACACTTTACGGAGCAGCTCCAACCGGGGCAGCAGACGATTGTGATTACGGGCCAGAATCGCCGCGGAGGCACGGCGATTCAGCGGGTGCCCATTGTGATTCCAAAGTAGACGGAAGGAACGTGCTGCGCCGCGGGCGGGACCGCGGCGGCGGAGCGAACCTCCTCCAGGGCTCCGCGGGGCTGAGGGAACATGAAGAACAACGGATACAGCCTGAGGTCGGTGTTCAGCCTGTTTTCCTCCGACCTGGCGATTGACTTGGGTACGGCAAACACACTGGTGTTCTCCGGCGGCAAAGGCATCGTGGTGAACGAGCCGTCCATCGTCGCGATCAACAAGAACAACGGCGAAGTGGTGGCCGTGGGGCGCGAAGCGAAAGAGATGCTGGGGCGCACGCCGGGCAACGTGGTGGCCATCAAGCCGATGAAGGACGGAGTCATCGCCGACTTCAAGGTCACGGAAAAGATGCTGACCTACTTCATCCAGAAGGCCCACAACCGCCGGGTGCTGGTGCACCCGCGCATCGTGATCGGCGTGCCGAGCGAGATTACACCGGTGGAAAAGCGCGCGGTGCAGGACTCCGCCTACCGGGCACGGGCCAGCGAGGTTTTTCTTGTCGAGCAGGCCATGGCCGCAGCCATCGGGGCCGGCCTGCCGATCGAGGAACCGTCGGGCAACATGGTGGTGGACATCGGCGGCGGCACCACGGACATCGCTGTCATTTCCATGAGCGGCATCGTCTACTCGCGCTCGGTGCGGGTGGCCGGAAACGAAATGGACGAGGCCGTGATGCAGTACCTGAAGCGCAAGTACAACATGCTGGTGGGCGAGCGCACCGCCGAGCAAATCAAGATGGAAATCGGTTCCGCGCACCCGCTGGAGAAGCCCCTGACGATGGAAGTGAAGGGCCGGAACCTGATCGAAGGAGTTCCGCGCACGGTGACGATTGACGACAGCGAGATTCGCGAAGCGCTCTCCGAGTGCGTGGCCACAATCCTCAACGCCATCCGTGTCGCGCTGGAGCGGACGCCTCCGGAGCTTTCCGCGGACATCAGCGACCGCGGGATCGTGCTCACCGGCGGAGGCGCGCTGCTGAAGAACCTGGACAAACGAATCCGCGAGGAAACGGGCCTTCCGGTCTCCATCGCCGACGACCCGCTGGCTTCGGTGGTTCTTGGCACGGGCAAGATGCTCAGCGATTTCAAGCTGCTGCGGCAGGTCTGCATTGACTAAGGCACCGGCCCTCGAGCGCGCCGCTGGACGGAGTCTTGTGTGGATTCGGCGGGGCGTCCGGGCGGCCGCTTTGCGCTCCTCGTAAGGGAACGCGAGTGCTGTCGAATCCCATGGTTGCGATTCCCTCTCGCCACAAAGCCATCGTTCTGCTGACGATCGCGGTCGTCGCGCAGGTGCTGCTCCTCGCCGTGCAAATCAAGCAGGACCGCCGCGGCCGGCTGATCCGCGTCTGGACCGTGACCGCGGTGTCTCCGTTCGAGCGAGCCGGGGCCTGGTGTTTCGGAAAAGTCCGCGGCACCTGGAACCACTACTTCGCCCTCCGCGGCGCGGCCAAAGAGAATGATGAACTGCGACGCGAACGCGACGCTTTGAAGCTTCAGCTCGCCGAGCTGCAGAGCAAAGCCGAGGAAGCCGACCGGCTCGCGGTGCTGCTGAACTTCCGCAAACTGCACACCGACGTTCCGATGCTTCCGGCGCGGGTGATCGGCGCCAGCGCAGACACCGCGAGCATGACCATTTACGTGGACCGCGGAGAGCGCGAGGGCGTGCGCCGCAACATGGGGGTCATCACCCCGGACGGCGTGGTGGGCAAGGTCATCGAGGCTTACCCGTCGACGTCGCAGGTGCTTCTCGTCACCGACAAAGAAAGCGGCGTGGGAGCGATGATCGCAGAGTCGCGCCTGCAGAGTCCCGTAGGCGGCGCGGGCGAACCGCTGCTGCAAATGAAGTACGTCGGCAGCGACGATCCGGTGAACGTGGGGGACCGGGTGGTAACCAGCGGCATGGACCGCATCTTTCCTAAGGACGTACCGCTCGGCACCGTGGTGGAAGTGAAGCCGGGGAATCCGTTCAAGGTCGTTCGATTGAAACCCGCGGCGAAACTGCAGCGGATGGAAGAGGTCATCGTGCTGCTGACGCTGCACCCGCTCGAGTGGGGTTCGCCGGAAGCAAAACAGGAGTCCGGGGCCGGGCCGGGCAAGGCGTCTGCGCCTCGCGCCACGAAGCCATGAGCGACGCATTCGAGATTCGCGCTTCGGGCGGAACGCACGTCGAAGTGCACAAGTTCCGCGGCGGCGCCATTTTTGCGGTGGTCCTCGCGTCGCTGGTTCTACAAGCTCTCGTTCCCCTGTACATTCCGAAGGCTGCGATGCTCGATCTTCCGCTGCTTATCACTTTGTATTTCGGACTGAGTCGCCGCAATCCCGCGACAGGCCTGGTTCTGGGAATGGTCATCGGCCTGGTGCAGGACAGCCTGAGCAAATCGCCGCTTGGAATCTACGGCATCGCAAAGACGATCGTCGGTTACGTGGCTTCCTCGATTGGCGGGCGGCTCGACACGGAGCATCCCTTGAGCCGTTTCGCTCTGACTATCGTTTTCTTCGGGATTCACCAGGGGGTGATCGTGCTGACGAAACGCCTGCTGCTGGCGCAGCCGGAAGTCTGGTTTACGACGCAGATGGGCATTGCCGCAGCTGTCAACGCGGTCGTGGCCGTCGGGCTTTTCTTTCTGCTGGACCGCCTGCGGCGCTCCTGAAGTCTCTTCTACCCGGCCTCGCGCAGGACCTTCTTCAGTTTCTTGAAGCTCGCCGGGATGCGCCTGGAAAGCTTGTTTTCCGGGCAGGTGGGCCGGGACAGCGACTCCGGCGCCGGCGGAACCACTCCGGTCGCCTGCGCCACGACTCCAGCGAACTTGGCAGGATGCGCGGTTGCCAAAACGATTCCGCGAGTTTTCTTGCTTTGTTCCGAGCGGAAAGCTTCCCAGCCAAGGATTCCGACGGCGGTGTGCGGGTCAACGAGATATGCGTACCGCTCATGGACCGAGCGCATCGCGCGCATTGTCTCTTCATCGGAGAAGCCTCGGCCGCAGATGATTCCGCGCATGGCCGCGAGGTCGTTCCCGAACAGGTCCGCCAGGCGCGCGAAGTTGCTCGGATTGCCCACGTCCATCGCGTTCGACAGGCTTTGGCGAGAAGCGCGGGGAAGGAAGCTGCCGCTGTGAAGGTATTGCGGCACGACGT
>DASPOW010000338.1:0-2072 GCA_035625855.1 Candidatus Methylomirabilota bacterium
GGAGCGCGTGTCAAGCGCCAAGCTAAATCCATTCACGATGTGCAGCTGGAAAAACGGCACATGGCTTGACCGCTGCAGGAAAAAACGCTATCAACCTGTGCCCTTGATGAGGAGGAGTGTGAATGGCAGTTGCCGCGCCGAAACGATCGTGGCTCGTGTTGCTTTTGTTGCTGGCTTCTCCGGCGCCTTCCGCCCAGGCGAAATGGCGTTATTTCCGAACAGGCCATGCCGAGGACAGTCACGCAGCGCCGCGCGCAGGATTTGCACTGATGGGCGGGGGGACGAAGCAGGACGCTGCGTTCCGGTTTCTCTGTGAACGCGCGAACGGCGGCGATTTTCTGATTCTGCGAGCCAACTCCGATGCCACAACCGCGAAGCAACTTAATGCCAAAGTCCGCGGGCTTTGCTCGCTCAATTCCGCCGCGACGATCATCTTCAACGATCGCGAAGATTCCGATGATCCAAGAGTGGTGCAGATCATCGATCAAGCGGAATCTATCTTCATCGCCGGCGGCGATCAGTCGAATTATCTTCGATTCTGGCAGGACACCCCGGTGCAAGACGCGCTCAATCGCCATATCGCAGCCGGTAAGCCCATCGGCGGCTCGAGTGCGGGTCTCGCCATCCTCGGAGAATTTTCCTTCGCCTCGATCATTGACACCATTCATTCGCCCGAGGCGCTCGCCGATCCGTACGGCAACAAGGTCACGCTTTCGCGCGATTTTCTGCGCATTCCGCTGCTGCAGGGAACGATCACCGACACTCATTTCGTCAAGCGCGACCGCTTGGGACGCCTCCTCGTCTTCATGGCGCGCATTTTAGAAGATGGCTGGGCGCAAAAGGTGCGCGCGATTGCTGTGGAGGAGGACGCCGCGGTCCTTCTCGAGCCCGATGGTTCGACGACTGTCGCCGGCGCTGGCCCGGCATATTTTCTGGAAGCCGCGAATGCGCCCACAATGTGCAAGCGGAAGACGCCGCTTACCATGGGCCCCATCGCGGTGCATCGCGCGCCAGCCGGCGCCGAGTTCAACGTGCGGACGTGGTCCGGCACGGGCGGCGATGATTACACGCTGTCGGTGGACGCGGGCCGAGTCGTAGTTTCCGGCTCGGCCCACGGCGTTTACTGAAGTTTAGAAGTAATCCGCTCGATCAGCTTCAGTGCGGATGTTGTTCTGGCTTAGGTTCACTCTTTGGCTTCGGTTGTGGCGCCGGCTTGCTTTCCGTGTGTCCGCTCGGGTGAGCAGCAGGCGCGGGCTTGCTCTCCGTATGTCCGCTCGGACGAGGCGCGGGTGCCGGCTTGCTCTCATGCGACGGTGCCGGCCGCGTGTTGCTCGGACGCTCACTGCTTGGCGCAGGTCTGTGCTCCTCTTTCGGCACGGCAGCGGGCTTGTTCTCGTGCGACGGCGCCGGCCGCGTGTTGCTCGGACGCTCACTGCTCGGCGCGGGTTTGTGCTCCTCTTTCGGCACAGGCTTGCTCTCCGCGCCGCCCCGAGCCGGAACCACGCCTTCTCCCTTGAACTCACCGGGCTTCCGTGTCGCGGCCACCGCCGGACGGCCGTGATTCACCGAAGCCAGGAGATCGCGATTCTTACTCGCAGCTTCGCGGTGATCCGTCTGCGCGGCCGTCGGAGGCCGGTGCTCTTCGTGCGCGAAACGTTCTTGCTCCGCAGTCGGCCGCGCCTGGATTCCTCCGCGGCCGCCATTGAAGCTGACGTGTGTATCGTTCCTCACTACCACGTTTCTCTCGAACGTGTTGTGAATGACGGTGACGTTTACGTTCGTGACGCGGCTGTTGTAAAAGAATTCCCGGCCGCGCCACTCGCCGCCTGCAAATCCGACGCCGTCATATCCGAATCCATAAACGACGCCGCCGTAGAATCCTACGTGCGGCCCCCAATAGCCGGCGTGCCAGATGTAGACGCCATCGCCCCAGCCCCAATAACCGGGAGTCCATAGAAATCCAACCTCGGGTGCCTCAACCCACGTGCCGGGCACCCAGTAGTAACCATCCGGGCCCCAAGCCCAGTAGCCCGGCGTCCAGATATATCCGGGGGCGGGGCAGACGGGCTGCA
>DASPOW010000339.1:0-10064 GCA_035625855.1 Candidatus Methylomirabilota bacterium
CTTCGTCAAGGAGTACCGATCCGCGAAGTCAGGGCGCACCCCCTCGACGTACCACTTCTCCAGCGCGGGGAATTCCTGTTGGACCTGGAAACTGTCCTCGTCAAGAAAGAAGTATCTTCCCTTTGTCATATCCACCGCGGAGAACCGGAGTCCTGAATGGAAAGCGACGTAGCGGTTTGGCAGTCCTTTGTTCCTTTGATGCCTGTTCACCTCGTCTAATGAGTCGTCTGCCCACAAGCTGCTGCTCGGTGCAAAGATCGTCTCGCTTTCGAAGAAGTCGCCGCCTCCGGTCTGTGACCACAGGTATTTGAGATCCTCGGGAACGACCCATGCGCGCTCCTTTAGCCACGAATCGAGAACTGAAGGCTCAATCGGCCCGGCCCAGCAGAAAAGCGTCGGCGTTGTCGCAGCATCGTCGAGGATTGTCAGCTTCATGGTTTCGCCTTGGTTCCTTCCAAGAAGGTCACAAACTTGCTTGTGCCTTTTTCGATTCTCACGCCCTGTCCGGCGGCGTTGTAAACGTCCGCATACTTTCCAAGGTTTTCTACCGGCGGGTGGCCCGGACGGTGCGATTCTGATTGCACACGCGTGTGAGAATACCATCCCTGTACGTCCAGATAGTATGAGAGACGGAGGGTGCCCCACCCTCGGGGTATGAGGGTGGGTTCTTCGCTCTTTGCCGAGGTGGCAGTTGCCAAAGGGATTGAAGCGCTACTACGGGCACGGGGATCTGCATTTCTTGACGTTCAGTTGTTATCAGCGCAGGGAATTTCTGGCGACGAAACGGGCGAAAGATTTGTTTGTGCGGGAACTGGCGCGGGTGCGGCGAGAGTATGGATTCAAGTTAGCGGGGTACGTGGTGATGCCGAACCATGTCCATCTCCTGATGAGCGAACCGGGAAAGGGAAGCGTTTCGACTGTCTTGCAGATGCTGAAACAGAGGGTTGCGCGGAAGATGCGGAGAGGGAAGCCGCGCGCAGGGCAGATGGCACTTGCGTTTGCACCGAAATACCTGGAGACACGGGCATTTTGGCAGGCGCGTTTTTATGACTTCAACGTGTACAGCCGAGGGAAACTGAATGAGGAACTGAACTACATGCACGCGAACCCGGTGATCCGGAGACTGGTGAAGCATCCGCGAGATTGGGCATGGAGCAGCTGGTCGAACTACATGAGGGAAGCGGGACCGATTGAAATTGACGCGATGTGAGACCGAGCGATTTCATTGCAAGGAACTGCAAGGACCCACCCTCACAAGCCGAGGGTGGGGCAGGCTCGGAGAGGGCGGTCGGGTCAGCAGAGGGCGTGGCAATGGCCGGCGGCGCAGGCGAAGCGGAGATCGCGCAGGCCGTCGGACAGGAAATCGCGGAGGCGCATGCGGGCACGGTGAAGGATGGCCTTGGAGTTGCCTACGGAGCAGTTGAGGATTCGCGCGATTTCCCTGTGCTTGTAGCCGTGAACGTCGTGAAGAAGAAAGACGGTGCGGTGGGAGCGGCTCAGCCGGGAGACGGCGCGCTCCAGGCTGATGCGGTGGGGCAGATTGGCGAGCGAGGCGTCCGCCGAGCCGAGTTCTTCGGCGAGGGAACTGTCTTCCTGGTCCGGCGCGACCGGCTCATCGAGCGAAATCATGAGCAGCTTCTTCCTGCGCAGTTGCATGAGGACGACGTTGACCGCGACGCGGTGCAGCCAGGTGGAGAAAGCGGAATCGCCGCGAAAGGTGCGGATCTTGCGAAAGACGCGCAGGAAGGTTTCCTGGGCGAGGTCCTCGGCCTCGGCGGGATTCGAGGTCATGCGCAAACAGAGCGCGTAGACGCGCCGGCCGTGCAACTCAAAAAGGCGGTCGAAGGCGGCCGGTTCGCCGCGGCGGGCCAGGCGAACGGCGTCCTCCTCGGAGAGAGGTTGCGCGAAGAATGCCGCGGAAGGGAGAACGCCCGCTTGAACCTGGTCACCGACTCTCATCCAATCCCCCAGCGGGGTCGACTCGGAAACGCCGGCGGACGGAGTGCAGTGTAGAGGTGTCCACCTCCGGGAACCCCTTGCAGTTGTCGCCTGGAAGTGGAGCAAACGGCTGACCAAGTCCGGCGCGAGGAATTCACGGAGAATGAAACAGATAGAAGGGTCTCCAGAGTTCGCTGTAGCGTAAAAATTGCACTGAGATCAGGAAATCGCCAGGTACTAAAACCCAGTCACGATTCGGGTGAGGGGATCAACATCCCACGCATTTTGTTGAAACCTCAGCGGATTGCCAGATTGGCTCTCGGAGTGGCGGGCGAGTTGCGAAGTCCTTATGTGCCGAGGCTTACCGCGGACTGCCCTGCCGCGGAGCGGCAATCCACCCAGCCAGGAAAAAGAAAGCGCGCGAGGAGGCGCACTGCATGAGGTACGCACAGAACCGGATCATAGTACTGGCATGTCTGCTGGCTCTGTCCACGCTGGCGGTCGCAAGACCGAAGGACGAGAAAAACGAGGAAGAGAGCCGGGTGGAAAACTCCGGAAAGGTGATGCGCGAGATTCTGGGGGTTCCGGACGACATTCCGCAGGAGCTGCTGGACCACGCACGCTGCGTGGTGGTGATGCCGTCGGTGTTGAAGGCGGCGTTTGTGGTCGGAGGGAGCTACGGCCGCGGCGTAATGGTCTGCCGTACGGGCAAGGAGTACCGGGGCCGCTGGGGGGCGCCGGCGATGTTCGCCCTGGAAGGAGCCAGCTTCGGACTGCAGCTCGGCGGAGAGGCAACGGACTTCGTTTTCCTGGTTATGAACGACCGCGGAGCGAACAGCCTGATCCACAGCAAAGTGAAGCTGGGAGCGGACGCTTCTGCGGCGGCGGGGCCGGTGGGCCGGTCGGCGGAAGCGGACACCGACGCGTACATGAGAACGGAAATCCTGAGCTACTCGAGAGCCCGGGGAGCTTTCGCGGGCATATCGCTCGAGGGCTCAACGCTTCGCCCGGACAAGGGCGCAAACCGGAAGTTGTACGGGGACGACAGGCCAACGCCAGAAATCATCGCGGCGAGCGACAGCTCCGCGCCCCCGGCCGCGCATGAACTGATTCGAACCCTGCAGAAGGCTTCGCCGGAACGGCGCTAAGGCGCTGCGCGGGTCGCGGCAGCGACCGGCCGAGGGAAGCGTTTGGCGGCGGCTGAGCCCGGACTCGCCGCCGCCAATTGTCTGCGAACGACTCTTGCCCGGCGCCCGCTCGGCCCGCGATGGCGTGCGCTATACTCTGCGGCGCAGGGGAAGCCGCAGACGATGAGCCATTCCACCGCTTCCGAAGCGGCGCCCGGGGAGCCCGCGCCGCGATGGACTCTGCGCGCAGCCGCGCCGCAGGACCGCGAATTTCTGCTGCGGGTCTATGCCAGCACGCGGGAGGAGGAGATGACGGCGTGGGGCTGGAGCGCCGCGCAGAAGCAGGCGTTTGCGCAGATGCAGTTTCAGGCGCGCGAGCTTTCGTACAAGGCGGAGTATCCGGACGCGGAGAAGAAAATCGTGATGGTCGCAGGCGCTCCGGCCGGCGTGCTGCAGGTGCGCCGGGGCGAGCGGGAAATGAACCTGGTGGACATCGCCCTTCTGCCCGAATACCAGGGCCGCGGGCTGGGCGGTCAGCTGGTGCGGCAGTTGATGGAAGAAGCGGCACGAGCGGGAGTGCCGCTGCGATTGAGCGTGCTGCGCACGAACCCCGCGGCGCGGCTCTACGAGCGGCTGGGGTTTGCGACCACCGAAGAAGGCGCGATGTACCGGAAGATGGAGCGCAGGCCGGGCTGAAGATAGGGAGCGGCTCGAGCAGGAGGAAGGATGCTGGAGAACTTGACGAGCGGCAGCTTCGCGGCGCACAAGAACACGGCGTTTCGGATGTCGCTGCCGGGCGGGGGAACGCTGCGCCTGGACCTGGTCGACGTGGAGGAGCGCGAGAATTCGCCGAAGCTGGAACAGTTTTCGATCACTTTCCGGGGGCCGGCGACACCCGTGTGCCCGCAGCAGATTTACCGGCTGGAGCACGAAAAACTGGGCGTGATGGAGCTGTTTCTGGTTCCCCTCGGGCCGGACGGCGCGGGAATGCTCTACCAGTCGTGCTTTAACCGGCTGCGGAAAAGCGGCGGCGCGGCTCCGCCATGAGGATCGCGCTGCGGCCGGCGTCGGAGAGCGATGAGGGGTTTCTGCGGGAGCTCTACCGGAGTACGAGGGAGCGCGAGCTGGCGCAGATTCCCTGGAACGACGCGCAGAAGCAGGCGTTCGTGGAGATGCAATTCCAGGCGCAAAAGCGGCACTATGCTTCGGCGTTTCCGGAAGCGAGCCACGACATCATCTGCCGCGATGGCGAGCCCGCCGGCCGGCTTTACGTGGACCGGCGAGCGGAAGAAATCCACATCCTGGACATGATCGTGGAGCCGTCGCAGCGCCGGCAGGGAATCGCCTCGGCCGTACTAGAGGAGCTTCTCCGCGAAGCGGACCAAGCCGGGAAACGAGCGACGATCTACGTGGACGAACTCAATCCCTGCCCAGGGGTCTTCGAACCGCTGGGGTTCCGACAGAAGTTGCGGTCTGGTTTTCAGATCCTGCTGGAGAGACCGCCGGCAAGTCGAGCGTAGCGCCGGGCGCGGGGCTTTGCAGAGGACGCCGCGGCAGCGGAAAAACACTGAGCACGTGGTTGAAAATCGCGGTGTAGGTCTCCCGTCCCGATCCGCTGTTCGATGGAACGACGAACATCGGGAACTGTCCCAGCGCGGGGTGCCGCACCTCGTAGGTACCCTGCGAAAGAACGCCGCCCGTGCCGAGGAATTGCAGGGAGAAGGTGTCCAACTGCGGCGGCGGCTGGGTGGCGTTTCGCAGAAGAGTGCCCGGAGCCGGGGCCGGCATTGGCGTGACCTGCAGGAGGGTGAGGTAGGTGGAAACCCCGGCGTCCTGGAGGACAGAAAAAGAGGAATTGACGAGGGGGAAAAACGTCTCAGCCGTAAACGTGAGGGGCACAGCCGTGCGGCGTCCCAGGGAGGCAAACAACGTGCCGGCGAACATCTTTTGGGGGAGGGCTGCGACGGCGACGAGATAACGGCTCAATCCAAGAAAGTAGCGACGTGAATAGGACACAGGGGCTCCAATCCGGGACACAACCGCATTGTGATTATTTTAGGGCGCGAGGGAGCCGGGTTGCAAGAGAAGAAAGGGGCCGCGACGGGTTTGACCCGGCGTGGTAGAATCCAGCCATACCGTGTCCCCAAAAAGCTTGTCAGGCCGGCGTGTGCCGGGAATAAGGCGCCCAGCCCTCGCTAAGGAAGGAAAGCCATGTCGAGCCCATTCGTCGGCGAGATTCGAATGTTTGCGGGGAATTTCGCGCCCGCCGGATGGGCGTTCTGCGACGGCAGCCTGATTCCCATCTCGGAGAACGAGACACTGTTCCAGCTCATCGGGACGACGTACGGCGGCGACGGGGAAAACACGTTTGCGCTTCCCGATCTTCGCGGGCGCGTTCCCGTGCACGTGGGGCCGGGTTTCGCACTGGGCCAGGCCGGAGGCGCAGAGACGGTGACGTTGACCGTAAGCCAGATTCCGGCGCATGCGCACGTGCCGCAGTGCAGCGCCGGGGCCGGCTCCCAGCAGAGTCCCGGCGGCGCGATGTGGGCAAGCCCCAGCGTTGGCACGATTTACAGCAGCGCGTCGCCTTCGCTGGCGATGGACCCGGCGGGCGTGGGGCCGGGCGGCGGATCGCAGCCGCACGACAACATGATTCCGTTCCTGGCCGTCAATTTCATTCTTTCGCAGTTTGGGGTCTTTCCGACGCAGTAGGAGCGGGCTACAGAATCCTCGAATTAGGAGCCAACATCCATGGCGGAACCGTTCCTCGGTGAAGTGAAAATCATCAGCTGGAATTTTCCGCCCCGGGGCTGGGCCTTCTGCAATGGGCAGCTGCTGCCCATCAACCAGAACCAGGCCTTGTTCTCGATTCTGGGGACAACCTACGGAGGGGATGGGCGACAGACGTTCGGATTGCCAAACCTGCAGGGGCGAAGTCCGGTGCACGTAGGGCAAGGGATCGTGCTGGGAGAGCTGGACGGCGAGAGCGCGCATACGCTGAACATCTCCGAACTGCCGGCGCACACGCACACGCCGGCCGGCTCGAGCAACCTGGCGAGCGCTCCGCTCCCGACCGGAAACCTGTGGGCCGCGAGAACGACGAACTCGTTTGCCGCAACCGGCGGCTCGGCGATGAACCCGGCCTGCATCACGCCCACCGGAGGCAACCAGCCGCACGAGAACATGTCGCCGTACCTGGTGCTGAACTTCGTCATCGCATTGCAGGGGATCTTCCCCTCGCAGAACTAGAGGACGGACCTGCCATGTCGAACCCATTCCTCGCCGAAATCCGAATCTTCACCGGGAACTTCGCTCCCAAGGGCTGGGCGCAGTGCGATGGCCAGCTCATGCCCCTCAGCCAGAACACGGCGCTGTTTTCCCTGCTTGGGACGACCTACGGCGGCAACGGCACAAGCGATTTTGCTCTGCCCAACCTGCAAGGCTGCGCGCCAATGCAGGCGGGACAGGGGCCCGGGCTGAGTTTGCGGGACCTTGGGGAGACCGGCGGCGAACAAGGGGTGACTCTTCTGCAGGCGGAGATGCCCGCGCATTCGCACGGCGCGTTGGGAGCCTCCGGAAGCGGCTTCTCCACGCCGGTGAGCAACGCGTGGGCATCCGGGCAAAAACTCGGGGGAGCGAGTGTTTACGCGCCGAGCTCGGCAAGCAATGTGGCGATGAACCCGTTCGCGCTGTCCATCAGCGGCGGCAGCGTGGCTCACAACAACATGCCGCCGTACCTCGCCCTGACCTTCATCATCGCGCTGCAGGGAGTCTTCCCGGCGCGCAGCTAAGGCTTGCCGGAGGCGCCGGCGGATGAAGGCGAGCGGCGCAGAAAGCTTCGAGTCCTTTTTCCCCTTTTCTGAAATAAGCTAGGCGTGTGCCAGAACACGAGCAAACGCCAAGAACCGGCCGCACAGACCGTATCCCCGTTGACGAGGCGGAGCGGAGGGATGGTCTCATCCTCGAGAAGGATATTCCGCTGTCGCGGTCGCTGCTGTGGCGGCGCCAGCGGGAGTACTACGAACGCCGTGGAATGCGCGCGTGGAGCGAAGACGACGTTCCCAGCTACATCACGAGCAACCCCTTTTTTGCTGAAGCCTATGCCCGGATGGTCCTGGCTTACCTGCGCGACTGCCTGAGTGCCAGGCCGGGCGGCCAACCGGCGGTGTCGGATAAGGCCCCCCTGTGCATTCTGGAGCTGGGAGCCGGGAGCGGGAAGTTCGCGTACCTGTTCCTGCGCCGCCTCGGTGAAATGCTGCGGGAGGGCGGGCTGGCTCCCGCGATGGTGCGTTATTGCATGACGGACCGCTCGGAGAAGCTCATCGGGGAGTGGAGGGAGAACTCAAGGCTGCGTGAACTCGCCGAGAGGGGCATGCTGGAGTTCGCTGCGTTCAGCGCGGGCGATGAGGAGAATGTTCGGGTCAGGGTGCGCGGGCCGCTGGTGGTGATTGCCAATTACGTCTTCGACAGCCTGCCCCAGGATGTCTTCGTGACGCGGAACGGCCAGCTCTTCGAGGCGCTGGTCACGACAACGGAAACGGGGGGGAGCGCCGGCGGGGCGGGCTCACAGCCACGAGTAGCGTTCCAGAATGTTGCGACGCCGCGGGAACGCTACGAGGATCCCCGGTGGAACGCGATTCTCGAGGCGTATCGAACCCGGCTGCCGGACGCGACGGTTCTTTTTCCGACGGGCGCGCTGCAGACCCTCGAAGCGCTGGGGAAGAGCGCGGAGGGGAGGATGCTGGCGCTCGTTGCGGACAAGGGAGTCGCGCACGAAGACGAACTGAGGCATTGCCAGGGTCCGGCGACGTTCGAGTGGCACGCGGCATCGCAGTGCTTCTCCCTGGGTGTGAACTTCGACGCGCTGGCGAAGCACTTCGCGGCGAGCGGAGGGCAGGCGCTGCTGCCGGAGAAGCGCTCCACGAACCTGAAGACTTGCGCTTTTCTGCTGGGATATGAAGGCGAGGGGCATCCAGCGACGGTTGCGGCCTACCGTGAAGTCCAGAGCGGTTTCGGGGCGGATGACCTGTTTGCGTTGTTCGCGTGGCTGAATGCACACATGGAGGAGATGGCGGCTCCGCAGGTCCTCGCGGCGTTGCGGCTGAGCTGCTGGGACCCCATGGTGCTGCTGCGGCTGTTCCCCGTGCTGGCGCGGCAGCTTCGCGGAGCCACGCGGGAAAGGCAGGACCTCCGGGAGGCCATCCAGCGGACGTGGGAGAATCATTATCCGATTCAGGCCGAAGAAAAGGCGCTGGCCTTTAAGTGCGGAGTCGTTCTGCTGGAGTTGGGCTTCTTTGCGGAGGCGCAGAGGATGTTCAAGCGCTCCCAGCAGGAGCTGGGGCCTTCCGCCTCGACCAGTTACAACCTGGCATTGTGCGCGCAGGGCTTGGGCCGGGCTTCGGAAGCGCTGGCTCACGCGGCGGAGGCGTGCAGGCTCGAGCCGGGATCAGAAGCCGCGCAGAGTCTGCGAAAAAAGCTGGAAGCCGCAGGAGCGGAAAAGGGCTAGTCGGTTTCGCCGGAACGGGTTTGGGCCGATGAAGCGGAAGGCGGCGCGGGGAGCGGGTGCGCAGCAAGCATGCTCTGCACGGAAGCGGAGCGCAAACGGCCCCAGTCCTCTTCCAGCTCGGTCATGGTTTCGCGGCTGTGCTTGGGGCTTTTTAGAACAGTTTCCATGCGCGCCAGCAGGAGGCGATAGGCAAGCCGCGGGTTGGATTCCCGCGCAAGAATGTTGCTTTCGCTCAGGCCGAGCGTCGAGGTGTGGCCGCCCTGCGAGACGCGCATCCAAACGGCGCCGCCGGGCCCGAGAAACGGAACTCCGGTGGAGTTGAGCCGCTTGAAGAACCGCGCGGCGTTCGGGCGCCGGGGCAGGTCTTCCTCCCGCGTGTACTCCGCCAGCATCGCCTGAAATTCCCTGCGGTATTCCTTCCATTGCGGCCGCGTGCCCGCCGCCGATGCGCGCGTGACCGGCACAAACGTTTCTGCGTTCAAAGGCTGCCGGCCGGAGACGACTGCAGCCGAATCGCGCTCCAAGACCGCGGGATGTTCCTCGAACTGGCGCTCGGGGTTGAACCGGCCGGTCAGGAAATAAGACCCGGCGGCGACAGGAATGCCGTAGTCGGCAAAGACCAGCATGGGGACAAGAAACTTCTTGGAGTGGAACAACTGTTCGGTTCCGGCGCGCGCTTCGGTGCTTCGCTTGAAAGTGCCGGGAACCTGCGCGACGTGGATGACACGAAGCTCGAGCTCCGGGTGGCGGCCGACGTAGCGGGTGAGGGAGCGCGCGATGGCCTTGGGGCTGGTCATGCCGAAGTCGTTGATGTAGTCGGCGCCCACGGAGTGGGGAAAGTAGGTGTTCACCAGGCGTTCGGCGAAATTGGCGCAGTTGCGGGTGACTCCATTGAAGTGATTCACGTTGGAAGCCGCGTTCATCTCCGCAATGAACCGGAGGTCCTGCTCCGGGGTTGTGTCCACGGCAAAGATGTAGAGGCTGCGTTCGAGGGAAGCGCCGACCATTTCGCGCCATTCCGCTTTGCCGCTCTTGCGGCAGAATTCGCCCGCGCAAAGGGCCGCCAGATATTTTTCGCGATAACGCTCCTCGAGAAGGTGCTTGATCTCGAAGGAGACAAAGAGCGGGCGGTCGGCCGGGTCCTCCACGCCGTAGAGGTAGATGCTCAGCGGCACGACGTTCCACTCGAAGGGCTGATCCTCGCCGAGCGTGGTGTAGTTGCTGATGACGGAGCCCATTTCGCCCGGGCGGCAGGGGCGCAGCTTGACAGGCGACTCCGCGCAAACGTGGGAAAGATAGACGGCACTGTGGCCGGAGCCAGTAATTCGGGCGACGCTCGTGTCCAAAGATTCGTTCAGGACGATGCCTATGTCGGCGCGGGCGGGGCAGGCCGCTGGACCAGCCAGGAACAGGATGAACGCGGCCGGAAGGATCAGCGCGGTGATCTTTCTGGCCCATGCGCCGGCCCAGTAGCGCGCGCTCATCAGGTAGAC
>DASPOW010000340.1:0-9040 GCA_035625855.1 Candidatus Methylomirabilota bacterium
CTTCGAGCGGGCGGTCTACGCGACCCACTAGACTGCGGCGCTTCGACAGCGAGAGGTTTCCTCAAGGGCTGAAGCCCCCCTTTTTTCCCCGGCTCCAATGTCGGAGCTAAAGCTCCGACCCCCAAAGAGGCGGCCGTCGAGGCTCGGGACAAGGTAGCGCCTCCGACCGTTTTGCAGCTCAGGGCAGGCTAAAGCCCGACTCCTGCGGGGTCATTTACAAGATGGCTGAAGACTAGTGGGCGAACATCTTGTCCAGGGAATCGTCGAACGGGTAGACGTGCACCATCCAGCCGAAGATGACCGGGCGGAAGCGTCCGCCGGCGGCGTCACATGCCTCCTGGGTGCTGATGGAGCCGCGCAGGCCGAACCTGGTCCAATCCGCGCCACCCCGCAGGGTCGTGGGCATGCAGAGGTTGGTGTGCAGGTGCCAGCTTGCCACGCTGAGCGGGACGCGCTCGTTCAGCTGATCCTCGGCGGCGTTTTTCGGCATGGTGTACATGGCGCCGACGAGTTCGTAACCGTCCGCGGTCTTTCTGTACAGGAGGGAAGTAGGCCGAGAAGGCTCGAACGTGAAGGCCTCGAGAAAGCCGTTGCGATAATTCGTGAAGTGATACTCCGGCTGGGGAACGTTGGGGAGAAAGATGCGGTAGCCGTCGGCGAGGGCCACGCGGTAGTCCTTGTATTTCTCGATGCCGGCGCGCAGTTCGGCGGCAACCTGCCGGGCGCGCTCTTCGTCGGCCGCGTTGCGGGGGCGGAGAGCGGTCATGTACATGTGCGGTCCGTTGCCGTGATGGTGGCCGTGCATCATGTCCTGGACGGCGCTGCCTTCGTTCTGCTTTTCGTCTGAGGAATCGCCGCCATGCATGTGATGCATCCCGGACATGTCATCCCTGGGAGCCTTCGCGGAGGTGGCTGGCGGCGGAGGAGGCTGCTGTTGATCCTGCAGCGGCGGCGCCGGGACCCTGCGGCTGGGCATGGCGGCGAGAAAAATGACCATGGCCAAAACGGCGCCGACCGTCAAACCCGCCCGAACCAAGACTTGAAACGTGCCGCGCGCGTTCATGACAACCTCCAGCCTCCATCTAACTATGTTACGTGCGAGACCGGGAAAAGTATCGCGGCAGGCTCGACGCGATACCTGTCCGAAAGGGCAGGGAAAAGGCGCGTGGTAGACTCGCAGCGTGAGCCGCGAAACAATACGACCGGCGAAAAGCATCACTGGGGGAATCGAGCCGCCGGGAGACAAGTCCATCTCGCACCGCTACGCGATGCTGGCCGCGCTGGCCGAGGGAACGAGCGAACTGCGGCATTTTTCGTCAGCGGCGGATTGCGAGAGCACGCTCGAATGCCTGCGCGCCCTGGGCGCAGAAGCGAAGCGCGAGCGGGACACCGTGCGCGTGACGGGGAAAGGCTTGCGCGGGCTGCGCGCGAGCCGGCGGGCGCTGGACGCGGGGAACTCCGGGACGACGATGCGCCTGCTGGCGGGAATCCTGGCGGGACAGACGTTTGCTTCGGAGATTACGGGCGATGCTTCGCTGCGGCGGCGCCCGATGAAGCGGGTCATCGAGCCGCTGGAGCGGATGGGAGCGGAGATTCGCGCGCGTGAAGGGAATTTCGCGCCGCTGGAGATTCGCGGCGGGGCGCTGCTGCGCGGAATCGACTACGCGACGCCGGTAGCCAGCGCGCAGGTGAAGTCGGCGGTGCTGCTGGCGGGGCTTTTTGCCGAGGGCCAGACCAGCGTGACGGAGCCGGCGCAGACGCGGGACCACACGGAGCTGGCGCTCGAGGCGTTTGGCGCGCACGTGGAGCGCAAGGCGCGGCACGCGTGCGTGCGGGGGATGGCCCGGGACACGCCGGGCGCGGGGAAGCTCGAAGCGCGGAAGGTGGATATTCCGGGGGACCTTTCGTCGGCGGTGTTTTTCCTTGCGGCGGCGCTGCTGCTGCCGGAGTCGAACCTGCTGGTGCACAACGTGGGCTTGAACCCGACGCGGACGGCGGTGCTGGACCGGCTGGTCTCCATGGGCGGGGCGATCCGGATTCTGTCGCCGGCGGTGGCAAACGGCGAAATCACAGGGGACGTCACGGTGCGCGGGTCGGAGCTGAAGGGCGGAGTCATCGCGGGAGCGGAAACGGCGCGAATGATTGACGAATTGCCGATGCTGGCGGCGCTGGGGCCGTTCACGGCCGACGGGATCGAGATTCGCGACGCGGGGGAGCTGCGGGTGAAAGAGAGCGACCGCATCGCGGCGCTCGCGGAGAATCTGCGGCGGATGGGCGCGCGGGTCGAGGAGCGGCAGGACGGGCTGCGCGTGGAAGGGCGACGGGCAGGGAAGGTGCACGGGGCGGAGATCGACCCGCACGGCGATCACCGCATCGCGATGGCGTGTGCGGTGGCGGCGCTTGCCGCGGAGGGAGAGACACGCATCCGCGACGCGGAGTGCGTTGCGGTTTCCTACCCGGAGTTTTTTGGCGAACTCAAGCGGCTGGCGGAGCGGTGAAGGCGTCAGGTTCCCTTATGGATGGAGATGGCGCCGTAGCTGGTCTTCAGCGTGATGCGCGGGCCGCGGGAGCCCACGCTCCCTTCGAGATGGGAATCGCCGGAAGAGGTGGTTGTCTTCCTCAGCCCCTGGAACTCCGAATCGATGTCGCAGGAGTGGCAATCGGCGGAGATCTGGAAGGCGGCGGAAGAGGGGAAGGTGACGGCGATACTGGCCGAAGAGTTGGTGATTTCGATCTCTTCCTTGGGCGGAGCGGCAAGGCGGAAGTGGACGTCGCCGTTGCGGGTGTCCACGCGCACGCGGCCGGTGATGTTCTCGAAGCTCAAGTCGTTTTCGCGGGTGCTGATGGTGAGGTTGCCGGCGGAATCGGCGATTTCAAAACTGCCCGGACGAATCTCGAAGCGGCCGAAGGGCTGCGTGAGGGTCAAATCGGTGCGGCGGGAGACGAAGCGGATGCCCTTGGCGATGTGTTCCGCGTGAATGGGGCTGTAATACTCGCCCTGGATGGTGGCTGAACCGGTCACGTCCAGGACCTCGACCTCGCTGCCGCTGCCGGAAACGCGGACGTCGCCTTCGACGCCGGAAACTTTTGTGTCGCCGCCGGTAAACTCGACGGAGACGTCTCCGCGGATGTTGCGGACGTCGACGTCGCCGTGAGCGGAGATGGAGAGCGGGCCGCCAAGGTCGGAGACGTCGATGTCGCCTTTGGTCGAACGAATGGTGAGCGAGGTGTTGGGCGGGACCTCCACTTCGAGGTCGAAGCCGATGCGGTTCTCGCGGGTGTCGGGGCCGGCCGGGCGAATCTCGTAGGCGGTGCCCTCCTGCGCGATCTCGATGGAGGCACGCTCGGCCATCTGCGAAGCTTCTCTCTCCGTCCAGGTGGTCACATTCTTGCGGCCGGAGACGATGATGGACGGCTGGCCGGCGGAGCCGGGGCGGACGTGGATGCTGCCGCGGCCGTTGCGGAGGGTGACGTGGGCGTCAAGCGGGGCGGAACGCGAGACAGAAGCAAGATCAAACGAGTGTACGTTGCCCCGCGGGAGTTGGCCGCTCAAATGCTCGGTGCCAACCACGATGCCGACGAGAGCGACCAGCGCGAGGATCAAGAGAACTTCGCGGCCTCGAATGTATCCGGGGCGCGCGCCGGGCTGGGATGACGAGCCGGCCCGCTCCATGAGTTTGATGACGCCCAGGAGAATCAGCAGGAGCGGCCACCAGCGCGAGAAGACCTGACCCAAGGGGAATCCGCGATAGGCATGGAGCAGGAACAGAATGCCGAAGAGAATCAGCACCAAGGCGCCAAAAACGGAACCGCGACGGGTTGGATCGTTGGTCATAGGGCGCAGCTAGCTTTGCGCGGGCGGTCCGGGCGCCTGAGGGACCTGCGGGGGGGCGGAGGAGTCAATGTGGCCTTCGGTGGAAGCAAGCGATTCGGCAAGCTTGACCAAGCCGATGACCAGCAGAATGACGGGCCAAGTGTAATGGAAGCGGAAGTAGTCGCCGCGCCAGCGGTCGAGCAGGAAGAGCACGCCGATGGCAATCAAGATGGCGGGACCCATAAGACCGCGGCAGGAACACCGGGCACAGGCGCAACGGATTCGATCAGCCATTCCAAGACTCCTTCACGAAGACTTTCCGAGACGATTCCAGAGCATGAGAACACCCGCGGCAATGAGGATTACGGGCCAATAGTCCCATATGCGGTCCCAAGACAGAATGTCGAAGGTGCTTAAGAGAAAGAGGATTCCCAAACCAATCAGGATGAAAGCGCCCAGAGGCTTGCCCTGACCCCAAGTTTGAAGCGGATCGGTCGAGGCGCCGGTGCCGGCGACGGCCTGCCCGCGGCGCGCCTGCGCGACGCGCAAAGCGTCGACAGGCATGTAGAAGACGAAGGCGGCGAGAAGGAGGCCGAGAGCGGTATAGCCTCCGGGACCCCAATCGCCGGAACTGATGGCCCAAATCAAACCGGCAAAGATGGCAATGTGTGCGATGGCCTTGGTGTATTCGCCGTTGTAAATGGCTCCGAGCCCCGGGCAGAAACCGAGCGCGAACGCGAGGGCCGGGATCGGACCCGTGTGGGCGGCGGGCTGGGGAACCGGGACGGCGGCAGCGGCGGGGTGACCGTGCCCGACCAGCGCGGCAAGGCAATCTTCACAGTAGGGGACGCCCTGAACGCTTCGCACGCAGGCAGGACACAGGGCCTTGCCGCAGTTGCGACAGAAATTGGACGCGTCCTGGTCCGTATGGGTGGCGCAGTTCATCGAGCACTCCTCAAGGATGCAAAGTTCACGGCCAGAAGGGTCGCGCCCGGGCGCGGTCCGATGGCGCGATTCTGGCGGGGGGCAGACTCCGGACCGTTCGAGCTGCCGGGCTGCTTTTGTTTCTGGGGCGCGGGCGGCGGAGCGGAGTTGTCGCTGTCCGGCGCGATGTCGGATTCGGGCCGGAAGCGCGCTTGAATCTGGTAAACGATGCGCAGGTCGCCGAAGAACTTGGCGCTGCGGGCGTAAATGAGGTGGGCCTGGCGGTCCGCGTTGCGGTAGATGGCGGCCGGCCGCAGATCGGCGAAGCGGGGCTGGCGCCAGGAGAAGCCGGAGGCGGTCAGCAGAACGCCCAGCGTTGCAGCCACCGCAACCAGGCCATAAGCGACTTTGGGCGAAACCAGGGCGCGAAGCCAATCGAGGCTCAGGCGCCAGCGTGAAGCGGCTTCGCGCGGACCCAGGGTCTGGTCAAGAATCTTGTAAACAAGATGGGCCGGTTCCTCGGCCGGTTCGAGAGAATGCAGGCCTCTGACCAGGCCGGAGACGCCGGCGAGCAGGGGCGCGCAACGTTCGCAAGAGCGGGAATGAGCCAGAAAGGCTTCGCCCTCGGCGGGGCCGAGCGCGCCGTCGAGATAGTCGCTCAGCCTGGATTCAAATTGGTCGCAAGTCCAAATGGTGCTGTCGTTCATAACTCGCTCCGGGCTACGAAGGCCGCACTCCCATCTGCTGGAGAATGCGCGCCAGCTCGATCCTTCCGCGGTTGATTCTCGATTTTACCGTTCCTTCCGGCACCCCGAGGACGGCCTGAATTTCCAGGTATTCCAGGCCCTGCAAGTCGCGCAGGACGACCGCCTCACGTAGTTCGGGAGAAAGCTTTTGCAGCGCCGCCTGAATCTGGCCGCTCAATTCGCCGAGAAGGGCTTGTTCGTCGGGCCGCCGTGCCGAGGATTCCTTGTTTTCGACCACGGGCATGGCGTCGTCCAGGGAGTCGGTCATGCGGTCGCGCCTGGTGCGGCGGTAATGGTCAATGAGGAGGTTCCGCGTGACGCTGGTCATCCAGGTGGCAAAGCCGCCATGGACAGCGCGATAACTTCCGAGCGTGCGGTAAACCCTCAAGAAAACCTCCTGAGCCAGATCCTCGGCTTCGCCGCCCCTGCCGGTAAAGCGATAGCAGAGGTTGTAAATTCTCCGGGTGTGACGCCGGACAAGTTCTTCCCAGGCAGCACCGTCGCCTCGGAGGCATTGCTGGACCAGTTGAGCATCCTGCTCCAACGTTTCATCAGCCTCGAATCCTGCATCGTTTCGCGGCCTGCCAACTATGGAACGCAAACTGCTTGAAAAAAGTTCCCTTGCCGGACCGGAAACCGACCCATTCTAACGCGGATAATACTCAGCGCTTTCCCCTTGCACAAGCCGAGCCCCGGGGAAGGCTGCACTGAACCGGGCCTCGCATGGTTGCGGGGCGGTCCGGGGAAGCTTGACCGCGGTGGCCGGGGCCAGTAGGCTGGCGGCCCATGCTCTCAGGCCGACGGAAGGTCGTCCTCGTCGTGATTTTAGTGCTGGTGGCAGGCGCCCTGCTGTACCAGGGGCGTGGCGTGCTCTCCCATTCGAAGCTGAGCGGCCAGGAGCTGCTGAAGGCGATGCGCGGGGCGCGAATCTCCCTGTTGCTGCTGTCGGTGGCGCTGATTTATTGCTGCTACGCCCTTCGGGCACTTCGCTGGATGCGCTTTTCGCAGCACATCGGACCTGCCTCGTTCTGGAATATATACGGAATGACGCTGGCCGGGTTTTCGGTGCTTTTTCTGCTGGGACGGGCGGCGGACCCGATCCGCCCGTTGCTGCTGGCGAGGAAGGAGCGGCAGCCCGTGGCGGACACCTTCGGCATTTACGCACTGGAGCGGCTCTTTGACACGGCGAGCACGGCGGTGATCGCGGCCATCGGACTTCTGCTGCTGCGCGTGCCGGACGACGCCAGCGAAGTGACTCGCGACCTGCAGCGCGCCGCGCGAAGCGTGGGCGTGGGATTGTGCGCGGGGGTGCTGGCGGTGGTGGTTGTGCTGGTGTATCTCCGGCTGCACGGCTCGGCGCTGCTGGAGCGGCGGCTGGAAAGCGCGCGGGCGCTGCATGGCCTGCGGGGGAGCATCGCGCGGATCGTGCTGGGTTTTCTGCGAGGCGTGCAGACCATCAAGAGCTGGGGCGACCTGTTTGCGGCGGTATTTTTCTCCGCTGCGCACTGGGGCTTGATTGCGCTGATTTACGCACTGGTGTCGCAGAGCTTTGGCGGGCAACTGGCGTCGATCGGGCTCAGCCAGGCGACGCTGGTGATGGCGTTTTCCATCGTGGGCTCGACGGTGCAACTGCCGGCGATCGGCGGAGGCTCGCAGGCGGGCTCTTTCCTTGCTTACACGGCAATCTTTGGAGTAGAAAAAGAGCCGGCGCTGGTGGCGGCAATCGTTTTGTGGCTCATCACGTTCGCCTCGTGCACCTTGACGGGCGTGCCGCTCCTGATACGTGAGGGAGTGTCGCTCGGCGACCTGCGCCGAATGACGCACCAGCCACAAGTCAGCCCGGATGAAGCGGGCGGGGGGAGAAGCGGCGCGTGAAGTGCCCGTTCTGTGCGCACCTGGACGACAAGGTCATCGACTCCCGCGAAGGCCGCGTGGGAGACACGATTCGCCGCCGCCGCGAATGCCTGAAATGCGGGCGCAGGTTCACCACCTACGAGCGGATCGACGAAATCCCGTACATGGTGATCAAAAAGGACGGGCGGCGGGAACGCTTCGAGCGGCAGAAGATCCTGCAGGGGCTGCTGAAGGCGTGCGAGAAGCGGCCGGTGCCTACGGCGAAGCTCGAGGCCATCGTGGACGACATCGAGAGGGTGGTGCACGAAGCGACGGAGCGCGAGCTGACGACGACGGAGATCGGGGCGATGATCATGACGCGGCTGAAGAAGCTGGACAAGGTGGCCTACGTGCGCTTCGCCTCCGTGTATATGGACTTCAAGGACGTGAAGGAGTTCATGTCCGAGCTGAAGGGGCTGCTGAAGGAAAGAAGCAGGCGGTAAGCGGAACCTGCCGGGCTTCCCAGGGAGAACACATGGGTCAACGGGCAACTATGTCGAAAAGCCGCGGGCTGCTTGCCGCGGCTTTGCTTTTTGGGGCCGCGGGGATTCTGGCGGCGCGCGTCGCGGAGGAGAGCGCCGGCCTGCCGGCCGAGGCGGCCTCGGCGATGCGGAGAATCGACGCGGAGAAGATACGGGCGCACGTGCGGTTTTTGTCGCACGACCTGCTCGAGGGGCGCGGCACGGGCGCGCGCGGCGGCGACATCGCCGCCGAATACATCGCGACGCAGTTCGCGCTGTACGGATTAAAGCCCGCGGGAGACGACGGCAGCTTCCTGCAGCGAGTGCCCATGGTAGGCGTACGCACGCTGCCGGAAACCTCGTTCGCCCTTGCGCCAGCAAACGGCGAGCCGCAAAGGTTGAATCTGCTCGAAGATTACGTCGCCAACAACGAAAGCCAGGCCGAAGTGGCAAACATCGACGCGCCCATCGTTTTTGTGGGTTTCGGAATTCAGGCGCCGGAATACAACTGGGACGACTTCAAGGGAGTGGACCTGCGGGGCAAGGTGCTGATGATGTTCGTCGCGGAGCCGCCTTCGGACGATCCGAAGTTTTTCAAGGGCAAGGCGCTGACGTATTACGGCCGGTGGACTTACAAGTACGAAGAAGCGGCGCGACGCGGGGCGGTGGCCGCCCTGGTGATTCATCGCGCGGACCTGGCCAGCTACGGCTGGGAAGTGGTGAGGAATTCCTGGGGAGGCGAGCGATCCTATTTGAAGCGGGATGCGACGCCGAAGCTCCAGGCGGCGGGATGGGTGCAGTGGGAAGTCGCGAACAAGATCGTCGGCTACGGCGGCCACGACCTGAACAAATTGTTCGACGCGGCACAGAAGCGCGAATTCAAGCCCATCGAACTGCCGGTGCGTTTGCGGGCGCGCGTGTGGAGCAAGCTGCGGCCGTTTGTTTCGGCCAACGTTGTGGGAGTGCTGCCGGGCTCGGACGCGGCGCGCCGCGGCGAAGGGGTTCTGTTCACCGCGCACTATGACCACCTCGGGATCGATCCCTCGAAGAGCGGCGACAACATCTACAACGGGGCGATGGACAACGCTTCGGGCTGCGGGATTCTGCTGGAGATGGCGCGGGCCTTTGCCTCGGCGAAGGCGCCAGCGCGGTCGTTGTATTTCGCCGCGGTCACCGGGGAAGAGCAGGGCCTGCTCGGATCG
>DASPOW010000341.1:0-5448 GCA_035625855.1 Candidatus Methylomirabilota bacterium
CCGCGGGCAACGCCGGGGTTTGTGTCCGGGACGGTCAAGACGGTGACACCGGTAGCGAACTGGCCCATCACGCGGCGAAAATCGGCGGCGCTCAGCGCGGGAAGCTTCATGCGGAGAAAGAGACCTTACCACACCGCGGCCGCCGCACGGCAGCAGGGCGAGCGGAAGAAAACGCCAAGCTTCGCGTATAATCGCGCCTCGCGGCGTGAGGCAGCGCCTTGCGCGCCGCCTCCAGCTTGTTTCGATGCCACGCACCATCGCCATTCTCGGGGGGACCGGCCCGGAGGGCTCGGGGCTCGCGTATCGCTGGGCGAAGGCGGGCGAGCACATCGTGATTGGCTCGCGCGACCCGGCGCGGGCGGAGGAGGCTGCCGCGCGAATCCGCGCGCGCATCGGCGCGCAGGCGGTTGTTCAGGGAGCGGACAACGCCGCCGCAGCGGGGCGCGGGGACATTACCGTTTTGACGATTCCCTTCTCCGGGCATGCGGCGCTGCTGAAATCGCTGAAAGGCGCGTGGAAACGCGGCGCAGTCGTGATTGACACCACGGTGCCGCTGGCGGCGACGGTCGGCGGGGGGCCGACGCGCATGCTGGGTGTCTGGCAAGGTTCCGCGGCGGAGCAGACGCGGGAACTGGTGCCCGCGGAAATCGGCGTCGCGGCGGCGTTCCAGAGCCTGGGCGCGGAACCGCTGGCCGGGGACGGGCGGGTGGAGTGCGATGTGCTGGTTTGCAGCAACGACGAAGCAGCGCGGCAGGCCGCGCTCGAACTGGCGGGCAAGATTCCGGGGGTGCGCGGATGGAACGGCGGCAAGCTGGAGAACGCGCGCATCGTGGAATCGCTTACAGCGCTCCTGATCGGGCTCAACATCCGCTACAAAGTGCACGGTGCGGGGATTCGTTTCACAGGGCTCCCGGAGAAATAGCCGCTAGAAACTCTGGTCCAGAATAATCCGCTCCGCGCGGTCGCTGGCGAATGCGCCGCAGTCCTGCCGGCGCGCCCAGTCGCGCGAGGCCTGCAGGAGTTTGCGCGTGACACCGCTCCTGCGGAGCGCGGGGATGACGTAAAGTCCCTCCACGTATCCGGCACGCACGCCCTGAAGGCCGGGCAAGTCGGTGCGAATCGAAAGCTCCGCGAAGGCAACGATGTTCCTCGCCGGGTCCTCGGCCACAAGAACGGCGTCGGGTTCGTCAAGGGTCCCCGCGAAGAAGGCGGCGATTTCGCCGCGGTGCTCCGCGGCGCCATCCGGCCAAAGCTCACAGCGAAGCTTCTCCCAGATAGACGCCTCCGCGGGAACGACAGGGCGAATGTGAATCTCCATGACGCAATATCCTCAGGTCGCAGCAGAACGGATCGGCGCCCCGGAAAGGGTGTGCGAGATGTCAGTAGGTATACGGGCCCGTCCGCAAGATTGTTCCCAAGGACCCGGGTGTGTCCAGCCTTCGCAACCGCAAAGCCGTGAGGAAGGCGGACGAAAGGGCGGTTCTTGACGGGCGGGAGCGCGGCCCGCAGAATCCGGACCTGGCAAGGAAACAGTCCAAAAGGAGAAACACCATGAAGCGCAGACGCAGAGTTGCTTCCGCCGCGGCGCTCGCCGCCGCGGGCGGCGCGCTGTCCCTGGCCGGGGCCGCGCAAGAGGTCCCGAAACAGCTCGAGCCTCCCGCGGGCGAGCGCCTGCTGCTGAAGGTCCATGCCGACGGCGATCAAATCTATGCCTGCAAGGGTGAGGGGGCGCAGTTCGGCTGGTTACTGAAGGCCCCGGAGGCGAAGCTGACTGACAAGGACGGCAAGCCGTTCGGCAGGCATTTCGCCGGTCCCTCCTGGGAAGCAGACGACGGAAGCCTCGTGGTTGGCAAGGCCGTCGCCAACGCTCCTTCCCCGGACGCCAATTCGATTCCGTGGCTGCTCGTTACGGTGGTGAGCCGCAAAGGCGACGGCGTGCTCTCGCCGGTGACAACCATCCAGCGGCTGAACACCAAGGGCGGCAAGGCGCCCGCTTCCGGCTGCGACGCCGGGCACGCGAACGCCGAAGCGCGCGTGCAGTATTCGGCGGACTACCTCTTCTACGCGCCCAAATAGCCGAGGAGCGAGCGGGCGCCGTCAGAGTGCCAGCAGCGCGCGGGCGAGCCTGCGCTTCTGCGCGAGCGTGTTCATGACCGTGGGGATGACGGCGACGTTCATCCCAAGGGAGCGGATGGAAAGGCCCTGGCCGCGATCGGCCGGGTCAATCACGAACGTTCCCGTGAAGTCGGCATAGAGATGCGCCACCCCGCGGGCGGACACTTCGTGGCCGAGCTGCGCGAGCATGCGGTCCGAGGGGCCTTTCAGGGATTTCCCGCCGACAATCGGGCACACGGCGATGACGTCGGTTTTCCTGTCGCGCAGAGCAACCCGAATTCCCGGCACGGCAAGAATCGGCGCGATGCTGATCAGCGGGTTGCTGGGGCAAATGATGATGCGGCGCGCCGCACGAATGGCGGCCAGGACGCCGGGGGCGGGCGAAGCCGTCGCGGCATTCTGAAACTGGATGCTTCGCACCACCGGCCGCGCGCGTCGCTGCACGAGGTATTCCTGGAAGTGCAGCGCTCCTTCGTTCGAGTGAATAATGGTGGGCACGAGCTGATTGGACATCGGCAGCACGCGGCACTTGACCCCGAGCGCGCGGCGAATGCTGTCCGCCGCTTCCGCGAGAGATTTGCCGGAGGCAAGCATCGCGGTGCGGTGCAAGTGCGTGGCGAGGTCGCGGTCGCCGAGGTTGAACCACGCTTCCCGGCCATATTGGGCGAGCCGCTCGAGCGCATGGAAGGTGTCGCCGCGGATTCCCCAGCCTTTTTCGGCGTCCACAAGGCCGGCCAGGGTGTAGGTGACGATGTCCGAATCAGGCGAAATATGCACGCCATGAAGAACGATGTCGTCGCCGGTGTTGACAATGACGTCGAGCGCCGCGGGGTCGAGCTCGTGAGAAAGGCCGAGAAGAAGCTTCGAGGCGCCCACGCCGCCGGCCAGCGCGGCCACGCGGGAGCGAGCCGGCGCTTTTCTTCGCGCCGGCACTTTCATTGCGTTCCCGCCGCGCCCAGAGCAGACGAGCCCTGCGGAATGGCGGCTTCGCGGGCGTAGAAGTCTTCATCGGCAAGACGAAGGGCGCGCTCGCGGACACGCGGATCCATGAATTCCGGCCGACGCAAGAACTCCGGGTAAATCGCCAGCCGTTCGCGCAAGACAAAGCCGCGCGCCTCGGTTTCGGCGCGCAAGCGGGCGATCTGCGGCCACGCCGCCTCCGGATTGATGAAGTCGCGCGTAACCGGCGAAACGCCGCCCCAATCGTTGATTCCGGCTTCGAGAAGCCGCGGGAAATCGTCGTAACTGAGATTCGGGGGCGCCTGGAGATTGATCTCCGCGCCGAGAATCAGCCGGGCGATGGCCAGAGTGCGCAGCATCTCCTCGAGGGGAGGTTCGGGGTGAGAGGCCATGGGAATGTCCGGCTTGGCGCGGAAATTCTGCACGATGACCTCCTGGACGTGGCCGAAGCGTTCGTGCATGCCGCGAATGGCGAAAAGAGAATCCACGCGCTCCTCGGGGGTTTCGCCGATGCCGATGAGGATGCCGGTCGTAAAAGGAATGGAAAGGCGTCCGGCCTCCTCGAGGGTCTCGAGGCGAATGGAAGGCACCTTGTCCGGAGCCAGGGCGTGCGGGCCGCCCTCGCGCATCAGGCGCACGCTGACGTTTTCGAGCATCAGGCCGAGGCTGGCGTTCGATTCGCGCAGGCGCTCGAGCGTCGCGCGATGCATGACGCCGGGATTGGCGTGCGGCAGCAGCCCGGTCTTCTCCAGGACGAGTTCGCACATCGAGGCGAGATAGTCGAGCGTTCGGGTGAAGCCGAAGCGGCGAAGGAAGTCCCGCGCTTCGTTGAAGGCGCGCTCGGGCTGGTCGCCCAGACTGAAGAGCGCTTCCTTGCAACCGGCATTGCGCGCCGTCTCCGCCAGGGCCAGCACTTCGTCCGGCGACATGAAGTGCGCGCCCGGCTCGCCGGGGTCCTTGCGGAAGGTGCAGTAGGCGCAATAGTCGCGGCAAAGGGTGGTGAGCGGGATAAAAACTTTTTTCGAAAAGCTGACGGTGTGGCCCTTGCCGCGGGCGCGGACTTCGCTCGCGAGCAGCAAGAGATCCGAAGTGGAAGCCTCCGCGTAGAGCAACAGCGCCGTGCCCCGCTCCGGCGTCTGCCCCGCACGGGCCTTCGCGAGCGCATCCTGTAGCGCGGGATGTAGTGTTTCCGGCATGAAATGCGCGCGGCCGCGATTCAGCGGAAAAGGTCCTGCGACGCGGGGCGGATGATGCGGGCAGCGGAATCCCGGGAGGCCGGATAACGCAAGCCGCGAATCACCACCACCGGAATCCCGTCCCCCTTGCCCATCAGCAGCCCGGCGGCCGCAGCCAGATCGTCCGCCAAGGCCAGAATCGTAGCATGGAGGCGCTTGCCGGCGCGGTCGCGCGAACCGCGCAGGTCCAACAGCACGGGGAGACCGGCGGCCCCGATGGCCACGTTGGTGAGGCCGAGGCGCCAGGGGCGGCCGAAGGTGTCGCTGATGACGACGGCCAGGCGCTTGCCGGTGAGCTTGCGGAGACGGGCAGCGATTTTTCTTGCAGAGGCGTCCGGATTCCGCGGCAGGAGGGCGACGCGATCCTTGCCGGGGACATTCGAGCGGTCCACGCCGGCACTGGCGCAGACAAGGCCGTGATGCGTTTCCACGATGAGGGTTTGCGGCCCGCGGCGAACAATGCGGCGCGTCTCGCGCAAGACGGCTTCGAGGAAGCGCGAATCCTGACGCAGTTCCCGCGAAAGGCGAAGCGCGTCCGCGGAAGGCTTCAGCCCGTGCAGGGAGACGACACGGCCCTCGGCCTTCGACACGATCTTCTGGGCGACAATCAGGACGTCGCAGTCCGCAAAGGCAAACCTCGAACGGCGGGACTGGCGGTAGATGAGCGCCGCGAGATCCTGGCCGCGGCGGATCTCAGGCAGGCCGGGCAGGGGAAAGATCTGCAAAGAGTCTTTGCCGCAAGACGCCGGCGAAGAAAGGTGAACGGGCCGCGGCCGCATAGAAACCGAAGTCTACGCGAGCCGCGGCGTGAATTCACTCCGGAAGAACCGGAAGCGGCCGCGTCAGTTCTTGCGGTCCTTTGACTTCGAGCGATCGTCGCTTTTCGGAGGCTTGCCCTTGTCCTGATGCTGTTCCTGGCGCTGGGCTTTTTGCTCGAGCTTCTGGTGCTCGCGCTCCTGGCGCACGCGCAGGTCTTCCTGTTCGCGGGCGTGTCGCTGCTCCATTTTCTGGCGTTCTTCTTCGATCTTGCTGCCGGAGCCCGGCTGTCCACCGCCACCGACGTTTCCGGTATTGCCGCCACGAGCCGGCGCACTGGAAGGCGGCGTGTTGCCGGGAACATTGCGTCCTGCCGGGGGAC
>DASPOW010000342.1:0-3057 GCA_035625855.1 Candidatus Methylomirabilota bacterium
TCAAACACGCCGGGACCCGAAATGTTCTTCCGGGGGTGCGCAAACTGCAAGCCGATGCAGGTACGCGGGCCGAGAGCCGCCTCGCAGTGGCGAGCGTTCCCACTTAGTTGGACTCTTCGAGCCGACGGAGCGTGACAGAGAGGCTTCGCAAAGAACCAGGAGAACCCCGTAGGGCCGCCATCAGGGTTTATGCGGACTTAAGAACTCGCGCGCTTGCGATGCCGATACCGCGTGGCGGCGCCGGCGCGCGGAAGCATCAGAGATTGTCGAGAAAGAACTGCGTCACGCGGCGGAAAAGCACCTTCCTTGCGGGCGGATCGCTGATCGGATGACCGCGTCCCGGATAGAGCGTGACCTCCACGTATTTGCCCGCATCAATGAACTTATTGATGAGCGAGATGGTGTTGGCCACGTGCACGTTGTCGTCGCCGGTGCCGTGGGCGATGAGGAGTTTTCCCTTCAAGCCGTCCACGTGGTTGATCGGAGAGGAGTCCTTGTAGCCTTCCGGATTGTCCTGCGGGCGGCTCATGTAGCGTTCCGTGTAGATCGTGTCGTACTGGCGCAAGTCGGTGACCGGCGCGCCGGAAAAACCCGCCTTGAAATCGTCGCCGGCACGAAACATCAGGTTCAAAGTCATGTAGCCGCCGTAGCTCCAGCCCCAGACGCCGATGCGCGAGCCGTCAACGTAGGGAAGAGAACGCAGGTAGGCAACGCCGTCGCGCTGGTCGGAGATTTCGTGGTCGCTCATATGGCGGTAAATGACGCTCTCAAACCCGTGACCGCGCCCGGTTGAGCCGCGATTGTCCAGAGCGAAGATGATGTATCCCTTCTGGGCCATCAGTTGGTGCCACAGAAAGGTGGCGCCGCCCCATGCATTCAGGACAACCTGCGCGTGCGGTCCACCGTAGGTGTAAACGATGACGGGGTACTTTTTGCCGGCGCTGAAGTCCGGGGGCTTGATCATCAGGGCGTTGAGCTTGACGCCGTCGCGCGCGGTGAGGCTGAAAAACTCGACCGGGGACAGATGATACTCGGCGAGTTCGGCAACCTTGTTTTCATTGAGGACAGCGACACGGGTGCCATCCGCGCGGTAGAGGTCCTGCCGCGGAGGCGCGGCGGCATCCGAGCAGTTGTCCACAAAGAAGCGCGCCCCCGGCGACAAATTGATGCCGTGCGTGCCGTCCGCCTTGGTGATACGCGTGAAACCCGAACCATCCAGGCGCACGCGGTACAGATGACGCTCGATGGGGGTTTTTTCCGTCGCTGTGAAGTAGACCGCGCCGGCGGCCTCGTCCACTCCGTCGAGGCGAACGACCTCCCAATCGCCTTGAGTGAGCCGGGCGAGCTGCTTTCCCTGCACGTCGTAGAGATACAGGTGGCGATAGCCGGAGCGCTCGCTCGACCAGAGAAAGCGCTTCCCATCGGAGAGAAAATGCAGATCGTCGGCGACGTTGACCCAGTAGGGGTCTTTCTCTTCGAGGACGACGCCGGCCTGGCCCGTCGCCGCATCCGCAATCATCAACTCCAGGTCGTTCTGGCCGCGGTTCAGATGCTGGACGGCGAGATGCCTGGAATCGGGCAGCCAGTCCACGCGGGCCACGTAGAAGTCCGTTTGGGTGGGGTCGTCGGCCGCGGGAGCGTTCTTGTCCATGCGATTGGTGGCGAAGTCTCCGGCGAGGCTGATCGCGCGCGGAGCGCCGCCCTGAAGATCCGCAACGAAGAGGCGCACCGCGGGGTTGGCGTCGCCGGCCTTGGGGTAGCGCATGGTGTGGGTGGCACCCGTGTACGAAGTGGGGTCCTGAATTGGGTACAGCGTCACGCCACGTTCGTTCATCTCAAGATAGGCGATGGCGGACGAGTCCGGCGCCCACCAGTAAGCGGTGCGGGCGTCCAGTTCTTCGGGATAAACCCAGTCAAGCTCGCCCTCGCGGATTTCCTCGGTGCCGCCGCGAGTGAATTGACGCGGCTCGCCGCCCGCGACGCTCACAAGCCAGACGTTATGGTCGCGAACAAAACTCACCCAGCGGCCGTCCGGGGAAAACTTGGGATCGGCGAGGCCGTCGCTGCCGGAGAGCAGCGTGCGGCCAGCTTGGGACTTCAGGTCGTACCAGACGAGCGAGTTGGGGCCTTCGAACAAGAGCGCGTCGCCCTGGGGGGACCATTGATAGCTCGCGGGAGGCCGCCGGCCGAGGCCGGTGGCTTGCGTCGGCTGCGAGCTATCCCGCGGCAGCACCGAAGAGAGTTTTTCCGCGGACACGAGGACGGACGACTGGCCGGTGGCGGCGTCCATGACGCGGATTTCGGTGACCGCATCGTGGCCGGAGCCGGTTGTGTGAAAGAAGCTGAGGCGCTTGCCGTCGGGAGCCCAGGCGACGCCCCGGAGCGCGGTGCCGCTGAGGCTCGGCTGGCTCCAGATCCGGTCCACGGTCAGGGCTTTTCCCGCGGGCGACGATTGCGCCGCTGCCGCGGCTGCACACACAAAAACCGTGAGGATTAACGCCATGGTCTTATCTCTTGCGTGAAGCTTCCGCATGCGCGCCTCCTGAAAACCGCGGCAATTCTATCCTGTGGACGCGGGAAGACAAACGCCGAGTCAGGGCGCCAAGGCGTCGAGCGCGGGAAGAGCTACGGCTGCTCGAGAACGAAGGTCACAAACAGGAGCCGGGTGTCGCGCTGAATCTGCAGAACCAGGGTCGAACCGGACGGGACTGCCTTGAGCGCTTCGCGCAGGTCATCAAGCGTCGTCATTCGCTGACCATTGAGGGTGCGGATGACGTCGCCCGTTGAGAGCGGAACGTCTGCGGTGCTGTCCGCGGATCTCGCCAGGACCAGGATGCCGAAGGGGTCGCGCAACTGCGGGAGCGCCTTGGCGACACGCTCGTCCACGGCGACGCCGAGGAATCCGAGGGGTTTTACCAGGCTCTTTTCGGCGTCGGCCAGCGCCGCCAGTTCATCCATTTGGTGCGGGCGGTGGGCCACGGGGACATCCATGGCCACGCGACCGGAGCCGCGTAGAACCTCCAGATGCGCGGTCTGGCCGGGCTCGAGCGAGAGCAG
>DASPOW010000343.1:0-2005 GCA_035625855.1 Candidatus Methylomirabilota bacterium
CGGCGGCACTGCCACCTGCTTCTGCCGGTTCTGCCGCGAGAAGGCGAAAGCGCTGGGAATCAGTGCGGACCGCGCAATCGAGGGATTCCGCGCCCTGGCGGCGTTCACTGCGGCCGCAGCCCGCGGCGAGCGGCCGGCCGATGGCTACTTCGTAACCGTGTGGCGGCTGATGCTGCGGTATCCGGAGATGCTTGCATGGGAAATGCTGTGGACCGACAGCCTGCGCGAGACCTACGCCGCGATCTACCGCCAGGTCAAGTCCGTCAAGCCCTCGGTCGGCGTCGGCTGGCACATCTGGCACAACAACTCCTTCAACCCGATCTATCGCGCAGAGCAGGATCTCCAGGAGCTCTCGCGGTACTCCGATTTCCTCAAGATGGTCATGTACCACAACTGCGGCGGGGAGCGAATGGCGAACTACACCCGCAGCATCGGGCGGACGCTGTACGGCGATGTGCCCGCGGAGGAGTTGCTCGAGTTCCACTATCGCGTGCTCGGCTACGCGCATGAGAAGCCGCTTGGTGAGCTGCCGCGCACCGGCTTTTCCGCGGATTACGTCTACGAGGAGACGAAGCGGGCGCGGGACGGGCTCAAGGGATCGAAGACGCTGCTCTGGCCCGGCATCGATATCGACATCCCCACCGCGGCGGATTCGAGCAAATCCACCCCGCAAGGAACACGCGACGCCGTGGCGGCGGCGTTCCGGGCGGGTTCGGACGGAGTCCTGCTATCGCGGAAGTACTCCGAAATGCGGCTCGCGAACCTCCGCGGCGCTGGTGAAGCGATGCGAGCCCTGTGAGCGGCGGGGCACGCGCGGGGGCGCCGAAGGAAACGCCAAACTGGCGCGCGCATCCGCCGGTTCACGGACTGCGAGGGCCGGCATTCCGGCCAGGGCCGGCGTGGTGAATCCGTCCGTCCCTTACGATTGCGAGTTGACGGCGTCCCTGCTGCCGGAGCCCTTGCGGACGAGGCCATGTCCTGTACGGAACCCGCGGCTGCATGCGATGCCGCGGCTCCCGTGGAGTTCGCCACTGCCCCAACCGATGCCGAAACAAGGCGCGATATTAGTCGATTCGTAAACTGGCGGATAGTAGTACGGGTTATAGTACGGATAGGAGTACGGATCGACCGGGTAAGCTGTAAACGGGCGCAGGCGCGCCGACATCAACGCCGAAGCGCGTCGCGGCATCCGCGTTCCTTGGGGCTGTAAAGGCCGGCATCCCGGCCGGCGCTGGGGTCGTAAGTCCAATCTTTTTCAACATCCTCTCCACTTCAATGAATTGGACGCGCGGGGCGGGAAGCGCCCGCAAAAAGTTGTAACGGGTACCAACAGCCGGTGCGTGCTCGCGCCGACTGCATGGTAACGATTGAAAATTTCGATCGGGTCAGGCTTGACACAGGTGCATCGGCCGCACTAGAATCGCCCCAATATTCATTCGTTGTCTCGGCCTACATAACTACAAGGAGGGGGATACATGAGCTTCCAGCTCAAGCCAGGTGAGATTCGGAGTTTCTTGCGGTTGGCCATCGCGGGCAGTGCCCTGGCGTGCTTCGGCGCCAACCTGATCTGGGCGCAAGCGACTTCGACCAGCACCGTCGCTGGACAGGTGACGGATCAGCAAAATGCTGCCATAGCCGGGGTGGAAGTCAAGCTGGTGGATACCGCGACCAGCGAAGCCCTGACCACCATCACCAACGAAACCGGGCGCTACGTATTTGTGAACGTGGCGGCCGGCACGTACAACGCGGTCTTTAGCAAGGCGGGATTCAGTGTCTTCCGCATAGCGGCTCAGCAAGTGGGGGTGGGCGAGACGCTGACCGTGAATGCGACCCTCTCAGTGGGTTCGACTACGACCACGGTGGAGGTCCGGGCGACGGCCACGGCCGAATTGCAGACCACCAGTGCGACCGTCGCAAATACCATCACCCAGGAGTCGATTCTGCACCTACCCAACCTTGGGCGTGACGTGCAGACGCTGGCAGTGCTTCAACCGGGCGTGACTTC
>DASPOW010000344.1:0-8597 GCA_035625855.1 Candidatus Methylomirabilota bacterium
GCGGGCGACATGCCCGACCCTTTCGCGCCCCTCGAGAAAAACGGAAGGCTCTATGGCCGCGGCGCGCTGGACATCAAGAGCGGTGTGGCCGCGATGTGCGCCGCCGCGCTGGCCTTTGCGCGCGGCGCTGGGAAGCTCGGCAAGCCGCTTCTTCTTGCCGCGGTCGTGGACGAGGAGTGCAACTCGCTGGGCACCTCCGCGCTGCTGGAGCGCGCGACGGCGGATAGCGCGGTGGTGCTCGAACCGACCGATCTTCAACTGGTCGTCGCCCACAAGGGCTACGCGTGGTTTGAAGTGGCCACGCACGGCCGCGCGGCCCACGGCAGCATGCCCTCCGAAGGGCGCGACGCCATCCGCAAAATGGCCCAGGTCTTGCGCAGCCTCGATGAGATTGAGGCGGAGCTGGCGGCGCGCAGCCCGCATGCCCTCCTGGGCCGCGCGTCTTTGCACGCCTCGCTCATCGCCGGCGGGCAGGAACTCTCGAGTTATCCCGCGGAGTGCCGCCTGCAATTCGAACGCCGGCTGCTGCCCGGGGAAACCGAAGCAGCCGCGCGCGCGGAGATCGAAAGCGCGCTGGCGTCGCTGCGCGGCCGCGATCCGGAGTTTGCGGCTTCTCTTCGCCCGCTGGGAGCGCGGCCCGCGTATGAAATCTCCCCCGATGCGCCCCTCGCGCGCGCGGTTGCAGCGGCGATGCGGCCGGAGCTGGGTGACGTCCACGCCGCGGGAATGGCTCCCTGGACAGACACCGCTTTGCTCGCCGCCGCGGGAGTTCCCGGCGTGGTTTTCGGGCCGGCGGGCCGCGGGCTTCACGGCAAGGAAGAATACGTCGAGCTGGCATCGGTCGAAAGCTGCGCGCGGGTGCTCGCGCGCCTTATCGCCGCGGTCTGCGGTTGACCCTGGGCCGCTGCGCTACGGGCTTGTCCGGATGCGCGTCGTGAAGCTTGTATCCACAGGGGGCACGACGCATGCCGCCGTCGCGGGCCAGCCCGCATCTGTCGTCAGGTTGCGGCAGAGCGTGACGATCGCGTTGCTCATCCTTGAGGGGTCCACGGCGCCGTCCAGCGGCTCCGCATAAATTTTGTAGGCCTGGCTGGGCCCGACCGCGAGCCGGTCCAGCCGGAACGTTCCGTCGAACTGCACGGGCCCCGCCGCGGAGCAGCTCCACCCGCCCAGCACCCCGGCAACGACCGCGCCGCTCGCCGCATCGAGCGCCACGACGTGCGCGGCGAAGACGCCGGTGACCCCGCCGGGCGCAGCGGGGAGCGAGAGCGGATTCGCGGGAAGAATGCGGCCGGTGATGGTGCCTGCATGCACCGTGTCGGCCGGATCGGGATAGAGGACGCGCAGGCCGGAGCGGTCATCCTCCGAAAGCGGCGCGTCGGGGCTTTGCGCGGTTGGGCGTGCGCCGGTGATGGTTCCCGGCGCGGGCGCGAAGGGATACATCATGGCGCTCCAGACCGCGGAGTGGCTGAAGCCCAGAAAATGTCCCAGTTCGTGGGTCAGCAGGGATTCCAGGTCGTAGGCCGAGGGAGCGTTCGCAAGCGCCTGCGGCGTTGCAAACTGGACGCGCGGGTCCGATGGGTTGAAGTAGATGTCCGCGTCGAGGATTTGTCCCACCTCGGACGCCGTTTGTCCGCCCACCTGGGCCCCGATGTGGTCCGCGGCGAAAACGCGCGTGAACGCCAGCACGCCCGGGGTGAACGCGGCGTCATTCTCGCCGAAGCAAATGGAATTGAACCCGTCGGCGCCGCAGAGATTCGCCGCGGCGGCCCGCGCAATGCCGGCAAAGGAGCCGGGCGCGAGGCGGCTGCCGGCGACCTGGCTCCAGACGGCAAGAGACTGCGCGATGGTTTGCTCCACTTCGTTCAGCCGCCCCGAAGCGGACGGGTCGAGCGTCAGGATGGTTTGCGGATTTGCGCCCAGCACGGTGCTCCACTGGATGGCGATGCTTCCGGCGCCGGTCAACTGGTGCACGGCAACCGGGCATGCGGATGCTCCCGCCACGGAAGCGGGAAGGCGCAGGTCGGGCACGAGCAGGTTCAACGCGTAGCCGCTTGCCGGCTGCGCGGCGAACCCCGCCACCAAGAACGCGGTCAGGGCTGCGGCGAGCCTGCGCATGGTCCTATTCCTCGTTCCCGTTGCGAGGCGTTTTCGCAAGCTCGGCGCGGAGCCGGGCGAGAAATTCCGGAACGGGCAAGTTGCGAATCCCCTCGCTGCGGAACGCGCCCCGCCGCGGATCGAAGACGGGCGTCGCCGAGGAATCCTGCGTCACGCGCTCTTGCCTGGTCACGGCATCAACCGTAATGCGCAGCGTTCCCTGCGCCCACCCGAGCACGCGGAAGGCGCCGCCGGCGGGCTCCCAGAGAAACAGATAAACCTCCTCGCCCGGACGAAACTGCGGCGCCCCATCTACGCGCGAGACGATTCCTGCAACGCGCCCGCCCGGCACGCGCACCGTGACCCGCCGCGGCACATCGCCCTTTTCCGCTTCCAGCACCTCAAACTGCGTGTCGGTCCAGATTTCGCCCCCCTCCCAGAGCGACTCGGAGGAAATACACCGCATCCGCGCCACGGCGCGCGCCTTGCGGGCCAGGTCGCCGAAGGCAAGCCGGGCGAACGTTGTCGCGCGCGCGCCGGCCGGCTGCAGGAAGAGAAACGCGAGCAGCGCGAGCCAAGCAAGCCACTGCCGTCGGGGAAGACTCATTTCAGCGCACCTCGAGAACGCCGCTGGCGGCGGTTTTGTCCAGGTTCGTGTTGGAGATGAAGAGTGTCCGCGCTCCGGCCGAGGCGGCGCTCGTCACTTGCAGCGTCAGGTGAATGATTCCGAGGCCGGCGGGCTGCCTGGCGATGACGGACACGTCGCCGCTTCCGGAAACGGTGTACGTCATGCTCGCGTCCAGACCGCTGGCGGAGAAGACGCAAAGATCGAACGTAGCCAGGCCCGAAGACGGGCGCGTCACGGAAAGAGGGTTGCCGGCCAGAGTGCAGGAGTTGTTCGCCGCAGAGAAAACTCCGATGGCCGCCACGTTGAGATCCACGCTGGCGCCCGGCTGCGAGACGCCGGCAGTGGTTGGTTCGACCACCACGATGTCTTTTCCGGCCGCGACGGGCGCCGCCGGAGTCAGCGGAATCACTTCCTCGGAGCCGCCCGGGTCGGCCACGACGAGCGCGACCGCGTTGGACTGCGAGAGATCCGGGTTTTCGACCGATATGGCCACGTTGCCCGCGCTCGCCACGTCCGCGGGTTCGATCGCCGCGGTGCATTCTGCGGCCGTGGGACAATTCGTGGCTCGCGCGGCGCCTCCCACAAGCAGCGTGGACCCCGGCCCGGGGCTCGACGCCCGGAAACCGCTTCCCGAGACGCGCAGCGTGAAGCCTGCCGCTCCCCCGGCGTACACGCTCGCCGGATGCAGGCCCAGGATGGCCGGACCGGTCACGATGGCCACGCTGGCGCTGCCCGCTTGCGTAGCGTCTTCGGAGCTGATTGCCACGACCTGCAACGCGTCCGGCGTCGGGGCAACCGCCGGTGCGGCGTAGATTCCGTTCGGATCAATTGCGCCGCACGGCGACCCGGAGCCCGCGCATCCTGCTCCCCGCACCTGCCAGACGACGTTCTGGTTGTCGGTCCCGAGCACGCTCGCGGCGAAGGGCTGCATGCCCCCCGGCGCGATGCCGGCGCTCGCGGGCGCGACGCTCACCACGACGTGCGCGATGACCGTGACTTGCGCCGTGGCGCTTTGCGAAGAGTCAGCCGCATTGACGGCCTGGATGGTCACCGGGTTGGGTTGCGGCATGGCGGCCGGCGCCAGGTAGTCCACTTGAGCCGCGCGGCTCGAAGTCACGGGCTGGCACGGGCTCGAGCCGGAAACACAGATCTGGCCCGCGGCGGCGCTTCCCCCGGCGACGCCGTTCACGCTCCAGTTCACGTCTGGAGAAGAGCCGCCGGCGGCGACGCGAAGTGCAATGCGCTGAAGGAGAGCCCGCGTCGCCGTCGCCGGCGCAATGCTCAGCCCGCCGCCGGAGGTGATGTCCACGCTCGCCTGAGCTCTGCGCGCGGCATCCGCCTGGGGCGTCACCGTGATGACCACGTTGGCGGGGCTCGGCGCGTTTGCCGGCGCCGTGTACAGCGCGAGCGCTGTGGTGGCCCCGTTCGCGCTGCGGGACTGCCCTTCACTCGTGAGCGTTCCGCAGGCCGGGCCCGCGCACCCGGGGCCGGACAGCGACCAGTTCAGCGCCGTGCTGGGGTTTGATCCCGGAACCGGCTGCAGCATCGCGGTAACCTGCGCCGTGGCCCCGGCCGCGACGCTCGGCGGCGCGGTGAGCGTCAGCGAAAACGTGCTGGTGATGCGCACCGCAGCCGCGGCGCGCCTCGAGCTGTCCGCCACGCTCTGTACCACGACCTGCACACCGGCGGAGGGCATCACGGGCGGGGCGGTGTAGTTTCCGCTCTGGTCGAGGGATCCGCACGCGACCGGGCAGCTCACCCCCGTCAGGCTCCACTCGACCGCCGGGTCCGGATGGCCGTTGCTCGTGAGGATGGGCGCGAAGCTCTGCGCCGCGCCAAGCTCGACGCTGGCGGCCGCCGGCGCGACGCCCAGCGAAATGTCGCTCGCGACCGTGACCACCGCCGCGGCGGACTTGCTCGTGTCGGCGAGGCTCGTCGCGCGCAGCTCGACGCTTGTGTTGGCCGGAAGGTCGGCCGGAGCCGTATAAAGCCCGGCGGCCGTAATCGTGCCGAAGGCAGCGTTTCCGCCGGCTAAGCCGTTCACCGTCCAGGTCACACGGGAGTCAGACGTGCCGCTGACGCTTGCCGAAAAGGCCAGCGAGTTGCCGAGCAGCACGGTGCCGCTCCCCGGCGTCACGCTCACGGCGACGGAGGATGGAGGAGGTGGAGGCGGCGTTGGTGCTACAGGGCTTACGCCTCCCCCGCCGCAGCCCAGAGTCAGCGCACTCGCCGCGAGAAGGCTCGCAAAGCTCCCCCGCCGCAGAATCTCAGCCCGTTTCTCCCAGCGCATTCGCACGCCCTCGCGTAAGCAGGCAAAAGGCCAGCGAAAAGCCCAGGTGTTTCCGCAACGGCGTCCATGCGGAGGCGGATCGATCCTTTTCCGCTAACGTCTTGGCTGGGGTTCCTTTGCGGCCAATATGTCGAACGCGTCTCCCGCCTTCCCGCTCCTGCGCGGGGCTCTGCCTCCCCCGGATGTCTCTCGACTCCGCACCGTCTTGGCCCTCGCGCAGTTCCATTTCAGTACTCCCTCGCGCTCCCGCCACGGTTGACACCTCGGTTCACGCACCCAATAATCCGGCCATGCCGCGTCCCGAAGCTGCCCGCCGCGTCAAGTCCTATTCCGCAGCCACGGGGTATGTTTTCCAGTACTACTTCTTTGAGGTCGAGTCCGCGGAGCGCGGCGCGGTTCGCGGCAACGAGTATCGCTATGTCGTCTCCGCTGACCGCCGGGCCCAGTTCCCCGTGCGCATCCTGGTTGATGCCTCGGCCGTGGCCGGTTGGAAGCAGCGCGCCGGCCGAGCCCTGAGCGGCACCGAAGAATACGCGGTCGCCAAGCTCCGCCTCTTCCAGGCTTTTGACGAGGACCCTTCCCTCGCCGCGTCTTCCGGCGGCCGGGCCGCGCAACTCTTCGTGGATGAGACCAACCTCGACGGTTTCCTCGCTCAACTCGATGCCTGATCCCGCATCCCTCCAGGCTCCCGCCTCGTGGGCCCCGCCCGCCGTGAACCCCAAGCCCGCCGGCGGAGTCTGCAAGGTTGTAGGGAGCGACCGCATGCAGGAGTTGGTACTGGAGCCGCTTAGCCGCATGGCGGAGGGTGAATTGGCCCGGCAAGCCGAGGAAGCCGTGCGCGAGCGTGAGTTTGAGGCCCTGCTCGCCGCCTGCGGCCCCCTGGCCTATCGCGTGGCGCAGAGTGTTCTGCGCAACGCCGGAGAGGCCGAAGACGTCGCCCAGGAGGCCATTCTGCGCGCCTACCGCCGTTTCGACCGCCTGCGCGACCCGGCTCAATTCCGCGGCTGGCTGGCGCGCATCAGTTTTCGCCTGGCCCTCGACCGCCTGCGCTCGGCGCGCCGGCGCGAGTTGCGGGAAACAGCCTGGTCCGAGGTGCGTCCCCCGGCAGGCAGCGTCGAGCAGCTCGCTGCGTCGAGTCAGTTCCGCGAACGGCTGGAGCGGGCGGTGGACGAGCTGCCGGGCCGCCTGCGCGTCGTCGTGCTGCTTGCCGCGATGGAGGGCCACTCGCTCGACGAAGTTGCCGCGCTCCTCGCGATTCCCCCGGGCACGGTCAAGTCGCGCCTGTTCAAGGCCCGCAAGAGATTGGCGGAGAAACTCCGATGCTTTGTGAGCACGTCCAGAGAGCCATAACCGAATCGCTCGCCGCGGGCGCCGAACTCCCGCGCGAGTTCCGCTCCCACGCGGAGGCCTGCCCGGCGTGCCGCGCCAGGCTCGAGAGCGAATCGGCGCTTTTCACTGCGCTGGACGCCGGCCTGCGCGCGCGCGCCGGCTCCGAACTCCCCGCCGGCTTTCTTCACCGCGTGCGCGCCCGCCTCGCGGAGGCTCCCGCCCGCCGCGCGCTGTTTTCTCCGGCATGGACCGCGGCGCTTTCTCTCGCCGCCATTGTTCTGGTCGCGGGACTTGCGCTGCGCGTGTACCGCTTGCGTTCGTTTGCGCCGCCCGACAACACGCCGCCCGTGGCCGGCAATATTGCGTCCGCACAAATCCCTCAGTCCGCGCCTGTGCCGGCCCGGGAAAACTCCCCTGGCGCCGCTTCCGTTGCCCGGAGCCGAAGCCCCCGCAAGCCGGCTGCGCAGCTCGCCCCCGGCCCCGGCGCGAAAGTCCTCGTGTCGCAGGAAGACCGCATGGCCTGGGCGCTGCTTGTGCGGAACCTCGCGCGCGCGAGTGCTCTCCAGCGCGAAACCCTGGCGGCCGCGCTCACGCGCGCCGAAGACGCGCCGCCGATCCGTGATCTCTCGATTGCCCCGCTGGAGTTAAGGCTGCTTCCGCCCGAAGCATCGGAACCGGACGGCGTTCAGCGGTGAACGAACCAGATCGAGTGTGTCCAAGGAGGATGGTATGAGAAGGTCGTTTGCAATACTGATGGTCGCGCTGTTGGCGCTCGCTGCCGCTCCGCTGTCCGCGCAGCAAGGTCCGGCGGCTGCCGCGAAGATGCAGATCGTCTTCAGCGAGTTTGATGGGGACAAAAAGATCAGCTCGCAGCCCTACACGTTTTACGCAACCGTGGGCGAGCGCCAGCGCACCTCGGTGCGCATGGGCGTCCGCGTTCCAGTCATGACCGGAGGCAGCAAAGAACACCCCGAAACGGGGCAGTACACCTACATGGACATCGGCACGAACATCGACTGCGCCGTTTTTCCGTCCGAGGGCGGGCAGTTCCGCATCGAGCTCACCATGGATCGCTCCTCCGCTTATTCCGTATCCGAGGCGTCCGAGAAGCCGGAATCGAAAGCCGATCTGCCGCCCGTGGGCCGGCAACCGTTGATACGCAACTTCCGGACGAATCTGACTTTGGTTTTGCGCGACGGCCAGACGCTGCAGAGCGAGATGGCCACCGACCCGGCCACGGGACGCGTCCTGAAAGTGGACGTCACCCTCAACGCAGTGAAGTAATGCGCGGCCCGGCGCAGCCGCCGGCGGGGGCTTACTCCCGCAGCGCCGCTGCCAGCGCCTCGCCCAGTTCGGGATGTGCGAAGCGGTAATCCAACTCCTGCAGCCTCTTCGGCACGGCGCGCTGGCTGGACAACAGCAGCGCGTCGGCCATTTCACCGAGCACGAGGCGCAGCGCAAATTCCGGCGCCGGGAAGATCGCCGGCCGGCGCAGCGCCTTCGCTAGGGCCCGCGTGAAATCGGCGTTGCGTGCCGGTTCCGGAGCCACCGCGTTCAGCGCGCCGCGCGCCGCTTCGTTCTCCAGCGCAAACCGGATCATCCCCACAGCCTCGTCGAGGGCCAGCCAGGACATCCACTGCCGCCCCGAGCCCAGCCGCCCGCCCGCGCCGAGCCGGAAAGGCGGCAGCATCTTCGCGAGCGCCCCGCCGCTCTTCGCCAGCACCACGCCAAACCGCAGCCGGACCACGCGCATCCCCCATGCTTCGCCTTTCGCCGCTTCCGCCTCCCAGTCCCGCGCCAGTTCCGCGAGAAAGTCCGTTCCCGGCGGGCTTTCTTCCGTCAGCAACTCGTCGCCGCGGTTTCCGTAGTAGCCCACCGCCGACGCCGCAACCAGCACCTTCGGCGCCGGCTTGAGCCGCGCCAGCGCTTTCACCAATTGCCGCGTCGTCTCCACCCGGCTCGACCGCAGCAGCGCCTTCCGCGCCTCGTTCCACCGCCCGTCCGCGATCGAGGCGCCCGCGAGATGTACCACCGCATCCGCGCCCTGCGCCGCTGCGGCGTCGATCTCGCCCGCCGCCGGGTTCCACCCCACCGCCGTCCCCGCTCCCGATGCTTTGCTCTCCGGACGTATCAGCCGGAAGACGGTATTGCCCTCGCGCAAGAGCTGCTCGACGAGCGCCGCCCCCACCAATCCCGAAGAGCCTGTCACCAGGATTCTCATCTTGGATCCCGCTTCGGGTGCAACCTACGAAA
>DASPOW010000345.1:0-2645 GCA_035625855.1 Candidatus Methylomirabilota bacterium
CTCACGCCTGCAGGGGCCACCGGCTTGCCACCCGTGTTGGAGGCCGCGCCGCTGCACCCGCCGAGCACGAGTGGCAGGAGCAACCACGCCGCGTACGCGCAAATCCGGGCGCCAAGGGCGGGCCGGCAACCGGCGTTCAAACGGGAGGCGAACCAAGGTAGGGCCATGCCTTCGTCGAATCTGGCATGGCGTCGGCTTGGCTTCAACTGGCCGCATGGACAGAAGAAGGCCAGCGTCTAAGCGGAATCGCCCCTACAACTCACTTGACGAATTCTCCCTGCTCTCCCTTGGACCAGGGGTCGTAGCTCAGCGCGAACCGCACGCGGTCCGGAATCGCCGGGTGATCGTAAAACAGCCACACCTTCAAGCGGCTTGGCTCGGGGTCGGCCAGGTTCGTTTCGCCGAGAACCTGAAACGACTGCGCCGCAATTTGCCCGGAATCCGGCGTGAGTCCGTGCGTCACCTCGAGTCCGTATTGATCGGCCTGATGTTCGAGGTAGCGGCTCGCGCCGTTTACGACGGGGTCGGCGAGAAAGGCAAAAACGCTGAGCAGCAGGAGCAGCACGGGCAGCGACGCCCAGTCCGCAAGCTCGCGGACGCCCCAGTTCGCGCCCCAGCGGGAAAGTATCCACCCCACGGTGCGGTAACCGAGGTAGAACGGCACGAGCAGAAACGCCGCGCCCAGGACAAGCCCCTTCGGAATATGCTGCAGGACGTAGTGCCCCATTTCGTGGCCCGCCACATAGGTAATCTGCGGCGTCGTCATCTTGGCGATGGTCGTGTCCCACACGACGATGCGTTTCGAGGCGCCGAATCCCGTCACATATGCGTTCAGCGCCGTCGTTTTTTCGCTCGCCCCCATCCAGAACATCCGCTCCGGTGGAATGCTCTGCCCTGCGCGGTGCACCATCCTCTCCAGGCTTTCCGTCAGCGCGGGGTCCTTTTGCGCCAGCGGCTCGAACTTGTGGAAGAGCGGATCCACAACAAGAGGCTGCAGGAAAACGAGCAGCAGAAGGATCGGAAGGGAAGCCAGCCAGAAGTAAAACCACCACCGGCGCGGCGACGCGCGAATCACGGCATAGAGAATCCACACGAAAAGGACCGCCGGAATCCAGCCGAGCAATTCGCCCTTGGCCGCGTCGCGGAACCACGAGGCCCACCCCTGCACCGAAAGCCCAAACTGCCGCGAAATCCAGTGCTGGTACATCCCCAGCGGCAGGTCGAGAAAACCTATCGTAAGGCTCAGCAGAACCGCAAAAATCGCCGCCTGCCCAAACCGGACCCGAACGCGCTCCGCGATGTTCCGGAGGCGCGCCGAGATTTTCCACCGCAGCAGAAGCCACAAGACTGCCAAGCCGTAGAAAAAGCCGACGAAGCGCATCCGGGAGTAGATGCGAGCCAGGTCCCGGGCCTGCTTGTAGCGCCCCGGTGGAAGCGTGTACTTGGTGACCTTGTTTACTTCTTTCTGTCGAGCGGCCTCGGATTGAGCCACGGCGGCTTCCGAGGCCGTCGGGAGTTGCAGCGGGCCAATCGCCGGAGCCTTCGGAACCAGCGCGAGCCAGACCGCGGCGCCAAGTAAAAAGCGGCGAAGCCCCTTCATCCGTGTCCCCCCTGAAGGAAACGACCCGCGGACCAAGGAGTGGGAGAGTACTGCTTCCTTGAACCAGTGGCAAGGCGCGGTTAGGCGGGCTTCGCCGCCTTACGTACGTGCGCGCCGGGCTTCGCTCGCAGGGCGGCGAGAAACTTCTCGGCCGGGAGCGTGTTCAGCACGTCCTTTTTCTCCAGCCAGCCGCGCCGCGCCATGGTCACACCGTAGCGGATGAGCGAAAGGTGCTGCGTGCTGTGCGCGTCCGTAGAAATCACCACTTTGACCCCGCGGTCCTTGCACATCCGCAGGTAAACGTCACGCAGGTCCAGCCGGTCGGGATAGGAATTGCACTCCATCGCCACGCCGTGCCGCGCAGCCGCCGCCAGGACCTTTTCCATGTCGTACTCGAAGCCCTCGCGGCGCAACAGCAGCCGGCCCGTCGGGTGCGCGATGATTTGCGTGTACGGATTCTCGATGGCGGCCAGCAGCCGGTCGGTCATCTCCGCGCGGTCCAGGTTCATGTAGGAGTGCACCGAACAGACCACCACCTCGAGTTGCGCGAGAATCTCGTCGTCGTAATCCAGCGACCCGTCCTTCAGGATGTCCACCTCGGCTCCCGCAAAAACCCGGATGCCCAAGCCGCGCGCATCGGCCGCGTGGATGAGTTTGATATGGTGCGCGGCTCGTTTCTCGTCCAGACCGTTGGCGACGATCACCGCCTTGCTGTGGTCGGTAATGGCGATGTACTTGTGCCCCAGCGCGCGGGCCGCCTGCGCCATCTCCTCGATCGAGTTCCTTCCGTCGCTCGCCGTCGTATGCATTTGCAGGTCGCCCTGCATGTCCTCGCGGCGCACCAGGTGAGGCAGGGCGTGCTTTTCGGCCGCTGCGATCTCGCCGGTGTTCTCTCGCAGTTCGGGTGGAATAAAATCCAGCTTGAGCTTGGCGTAAATCTCCTCTTCGGTTTTGCGGGCGACGGGCTTGTCACCTTCGAGCGTCGCCAAGCTGTATTCGTTCAGGGAATAGCCCATTTTGAGCGCGCGCTGGCGGAGCGTGACGT
>DASPOW010000346.1:0-12632 GCA_035625855.1 Candidatus Methylomirabilota bacterium
GGCGCAAGCTGGGTCTCGCCGGAAACGCGCCGGTGATTCTCATCGCCGCAGGCGGCTACGGCGTGGGCCCGGTCGAGCAACTCGTGCGCAACTTGCTCGCCATGGAAAAGCCGTGGCTGATCGTGGCAATTGCGGGCAAGTCCGAGGAAGTGCGGGAACGGCTGGAAGGAATCGCGCGTAAGGCGGGCAAACTCCCCGACGGCGCGCCGCGCCTGCATGCTGTCGGCTTCACCAGAGAGATGGACCAGTTCATGGCTGCGGCCGACTTGCTTGTGGGCAAAGCCGGCGGCCTGACCACGTCGGAAGCCCTGGCGAGAGAACTTCCGATGGCTGTCGTCGAACCGATCCCGGGCCAGGAGGAGCGGAACGCCGACCACCTGCTTGAAGCGGGGGCCGCGATTCGCTGCAACAACCTTCCCGCGGCGGCGTGGAAGATTGGAAAACTGCTGGACACTCCGGCAAGGCTGGCGCGCATGAGGCAAGCCGCCGCGGCGATGGGCCGCCCGCGCGCCGCCGCGGAAATCGCCGCCGATGCGCTGACGCTGATCTCAAGACATGCATCGAAGTAACAGGCTTCCCTCCGCCGTACGGCGATGAATTGAACTCCATCCGGAAAGAGGTAGACTGGGCCCTTCTCCATGCGACGCAACACTCTGCTCATCGACGCCGACGACACGTTGTGGGAAAACAACGTGTTTTTCGAGAAGCTGATCGAGGATTTCGTGACCCTCGTCGAGCCGTGCGGCTATCCCCGCGCCTACATTCGTCACATCCTGAACGAAACGGAGTCCAAAAACATCCGCCAGTACGGTTACGGCGCGCGCAGTTTCGGGCGTTCCCTGGAGGAAACCTACATGAAGCTGGCGGACAAGCTGGCGCGGCGGGAGACACTGGCGCTGATTCACGAGCGGGTGGTGGAGCTGGAGCGCACCCCGCCGAAGATCCTCGACGGCGTCCCCGAAACGCTCGCGTATCTCACCTCGCGCCACCGGCTGATTCTGTTCACGAAGGGCGAACCCGCAGAGCAGGCCGCCAAGGTCGAGCGCTCAGGGCTGCAGGGGTTTTTCGAGTTCATCGAAATCGTGCCGGAGAAAAACCAGGAGACGTATCACAGCCTGGTGAAGAAGCACAGAATCGTGAAGTCCCACGGATGGATGGTCGGCAACAGTCCCCGCAGCGACATCAACCCGGCGGTGCAGATCGGGCTCAACGCCGTGTACATCCCTCACCCGAACACCTGGCACCACGAGCACGAACCGGTCCTGAGCGGATCGGGCAAGCTGGTGATTCTGCCGGCGTTCCGTGAGTTGCGTGGCCACTTCTGAAGGGGCCCCAAGACTGCCCGAGTTTCCAATTTGGATGTTGCGGCTTGGGAGCGCCGCCTTCACGCTGAATGGCGTCTTCAGGGGAGGATGGCATGGCCACGGCTACGCAAGGGCGGATTACCGACTGGCGCGATGAGTGGTTCGAGTTCGAGGACGCGACCTATCTCAACATGTCCACGCAGGGGCCGATGCCCAAGGTGGCGTTGCGCGCCGTGCAAGCCGCGCTGGAATGGAAGAAGTTTCCGCAGCACCTGTCCGACGCAGCCTATTTCGAGATTCCCAACCGGGTACGCGCTTCGCTGGCACGGTTGATCGGCGGGAGTCCCAGCGAAATTGCGATCACCACGGGCGCGAGCGACGGCATGGCCGCGGTCGCGCTCGGTCTCTGGTGGAAACCGGGCGATGAGATTCTCACCGGCAAGGGGGAGTTTCCGGCGCAGTTCGCCACGTGGAGACCTCTCGAACAACGCGAAGGCGTGCAACTTCGAGCGGTAGGTCCGCGGGATCGTTTCCTCACCGCCGACGACTTCATCGGCGCCCTCACGCCGAAGACCAGGCTGGTTTCCCTGAGCCTGGTGCGCTTCGACGACGGGTCGCGGATCGACGCCGCGCGGCTGGCTGCGGCCTGCCACGCGCAAGGCGCCTATCTACTCCTGGACGTGAGCCAATGCTGCGGCGCCTTGCCCATGGACGTCGCGCAGCTCGGCGCCGACTTTGTGACCTCGGCGGGCTACAAGTGGCTGCTCGGCCCTTACGGCACGGGATTCTTCTGGGCCCGCAGCGAGCATATCCCGCAGATGCGCCCTGCGCCTTTCTACTGGATGGCTACGGAAGGGGCGGACAATTTTGCCGCGCTCGATTTTGAGCAGGCCGCGCCGGGAAACGGCGCGCGCCGCTGGGACGCCGCGGAGACTCCGAGCTTCCTCAACCTCGCCGCGCTGGATGCCGCGCTGGAATTGGTGCTGCGCATCGGACCTGAAACCGTCTATGCCCACAACGACAAACTCATCTCGCAGCTCTTCGAACGGCTGCCACGCGACCGTTGCGTGACCGCGAGTCCCCTCGACCCTGCACGGCGCGGGCCGTACGGCTGCTTCGCCGCGCGCTCGCCGGAAAAGACCCATGCACTGTTTGAACGGCTGAAAAAAGAAAACGTGATTGTCGGCCTGCGCCAGGGAAACCTGCGCGTTTCCCCGCATCTTTACAATACGGAACGCGACATTGACCGCGTTGTCGCGGTCATCACCGTTTGACGGGAAGCGACACCCTCAATAGGGCCGCTCGATGGAGCGGAACGGCACGTGCACAATCGCTTCGAGCTCCACTGGAGCGCCGTTGCGCGACGCCGGGCGGAACTTCCAGTGCGCCAGCGCCTCCATCGCGTTGGCGTCGAGCCGCTCATCCACCCCATGCACGAGCTGAATGCTGTCCACCGAGCCGTCGCGGCGGATCACGGCGTACAGAACGACTTCGCCTTCGATCCGCTCGCCGATCAGCGCCGGCGGGTACTTCGGGTCGACCTTTCGCAGCGGTTGCGGTCCGGAAAGTTCGTCTGCCGGCGGCGCCGGGCGACCCTGCTCATCTTCCGCGCGAATCTCGGAGAAATTCAGCACCCAGCTCCCCGTGATGCTGTTCAGGTTGGGCATGTTCACGTAGAGGGTGTAGATCCTCTTCGGGCCGAGAATCGTTTCGGGCTTTGCGCCCGCCGGAAGCGCGGCAAAATTCGGCGGACCGGACCTCTCCGGCGCGTTGCCCCGATCATCATGCGGCTGCGGATGCCCGGGCAGCGCGAGCCTGGGGATCATCGGAGAAAACTTGCCTCCGCCCGGCCCTGAAATCCCGCTCTTGCCGGGTTCGCCCCCGCTGATGCTCACACCCACCCCGCCGATTCCGCCTCCCTGGGCCGGGCCGGAACCCCCTGAGCTACCCGACCCGCCCGCGGCGCCGCCTGACGCGCCTGGCGTTCCAGTCGGCGCACCGCCCGGTGCCCCGTGTTGCCCGCCTTCCGGGGAAATCGAAATCCGCGCGCTCAGGTTGCCGTCGGGCACCTTGATGTCCGGCGTCGGAGGCGCTGGCGTGGCGGAAAGGGCGATGATTGTCCCCGGAACTCCCGCCGTTCCGGCCGGAAACTGGGAAGCAATCTCCGGCCCTGAATCGCCCTCCCCTCGTCTTGTTTGCGCGGCGGCCCGCGGAGCGCTTGCGGCGTTGATTTGCAGCTTGGGCCGCGCGGGCGCGTCCGTGGATGTCGTGAGACTCATCTCGCCGATTTTCTGCTCGAGGTTTGGAGCATCGATCGCCTGCGCTTGCGCCGCAGCACGCCTCTGCGCGCGAGGCCGGAGCTTCGCCAGAACCTTGGGGTCAATGAAGATCCGCGGACGCGCCGGCTGGCCGGCGGGGCCGAGCTGCACGATGTTCGGCAGGTTCGGCAGAATCTTGGGCGGCTCAGGCGGCGCCGCGGGGTTGATCAGCGTCTGCCGCGGGTGCGTGGGGCGCTCCGGGTCGGTGAAGATGCGCTGCCGCGGATGGTAGGCATCCGCCCCGCGAGGCGGCATCGGCTTGGCCGGATCGCCGCGGGGCGACGGCTCCTTTTTTTTCCCCGCCATGTCCACCAGCGGCAGATCCTCGATGGGTCCCGTCCAGGTAATGCGCACGTCCTCGAACGCGCTTGTGCGCCGAGGCGCTACAGGCAGGTTGGGCCAAGGAAACGCAAAAAACGCCACGTGCCACAAAGCGGCGGCGGCAACCGCCCGGCGCGGAGTCCTCCGCTCAATCCAGCAATCACGGAAGTACATGCTCGGCAGGAAACGTTTCGGCGCCAGCGGCCCGCCGAAAAGGATAAAGAAGCTGCTCAAAAGGCTTTGACGGAAAGCACCCCAAGGAACCGACAACTCCGGGGCCGCTCCGGGCGGCACGCGCACGGGCCGGGAGGGCGGTTGCAGGCCCAGCAAATCGAACGGCCCATTGGGCGCATCGCGGTGCATGAGGTTGCTCATTATACGCTGCAGCGCGGGGAAGCCATCCCACTCTCATACCAGTACCAAGAAAATAAAGGATTTAGGACGGCCCTGGCTGCTCTCCAACCTCAACTTGGATGCGGCCCGGGGTCGACTGGGCCGTACGCCTGCTATCTTGCGGAAGAAGCGCGCCGTCCAAGCTCGGCGCCCTGGTAAAAGCTCAGCGCGGCGTCGCCCTCCTCGAGCCTGCGCGCCAGCGCCAGATTGCCAAACGCCCGGGAGAGTTCCGCCTTCCGGCGGTGTTCGACCACGACGCGCGCGGCAGGAGCGAGAAAATGGGCCGCGCCCAGCTCGGTGAGCGCCGAGGCGTATTCATCTTCACCGGACCACGGGGGATCGAGAAAAACAATGTCCGCCACCTCGGAAGAGTCCTTTCGATGGCGCGCTGCGAGCAGCTCCAGTCCGCGCAGCGCCTCGACGCGGAACACAGCCGCGCCGGAGGTAATACCCAAGGCGTCGAGGTTCCGCTGAATGAGATTCGCCGCGCGCACGTTGCTTTCCACGAAAACCACTTCGGCCGCTCCGCGGCTGAGCGCTTCGATACCGACGGCGCCCGTTCCGGCGTAGAGGTCCACAAAGCGGGCCCCTTCCGCGGCTGCCCCAAGAACATTGAAGAGCGTCTCGCGCAAGCGGTCGCTTGTCGGGCGCAGGTTCGTATCGCGGGGGCTGATGAGCCGGCGGCTGCGGTAGATTCCGGCGATTACGCGCATGGTCAGGCGATCCGAGCCAGATGATACCGCCGTTGCCACTCCGGCGGGAGAGCGCGCAGCACCGCGTCGAGCGCGGCGGTCTTTGCGCCCTCCTCGGCCAGGGCGAACGCCTCGCGGCGCGCAAGCTCCAGGACTTCGCGATCGCGCACGGGATTGGCGATATGGAAGCCGAGGTCGCCGTGCTGCCGCGTGCCGAAAAACTCTCCCGGCCCGCGAAGGCGCAGGTCCGTTTCGGCAATTTCAAACCCGTTGGAGGTCCGCACCATGGTCTCCAGGCGCTGCCGGGCTTCTTCACCCATCTGGCGCGGACCCACGAGAATGCAGTAGGACTTCCCGCCGCCGCGTCCGATGCGACCGCGGAGCTGGTGCAGTTGCGAAAGGCCGAAGCGCTCGGCGTGCTCGATCACCATGACCGTCGCATTGGGCACGTCCACGCCGACCTCGACCACCGTCGTAGCGACAAGAATCTGTATCTCGTTGGCGTGAAATTGCTGCATGACCCGGTCTTTTTCCTCGCTCGAAAGCCGTCCGTGCAGAAGGCCTACGCGCAGCTTGGGAAACACCTGGCGCGACAGCCTGTCGTATTCCGCCATAGCCGCTTTGAGTTCGAGCTTCGATTCCTCGATGACCGGATAAACGATGAAAGCCTGACGCCCTCGCTGCGTTTCCTGCCGCACGAACTCCCAGACCCCGGCGAGGTGCGTCTCGCTGGTGAGGCGCGTCTCGATGGGGGTGCGGCCGGGCGGAAGCTCGTCGAGAAGCGACGTGTCCAGGTCTCCGTAAAGCGTAAGGGAAAGCGTTCGCGGGATCGGCGTGGCCGTCAGCACCAGGACGTGGGGCGCGTGCCCGTGCGAGGCGGCTTTGTCCACCAGGCGCTTGCGCTGCAGCACGCCGAAGCGGTGCTGCTCATCGATGCACACGAGGCCCAGCCTCGCGAACTCCACGTCCTCCTCGATGAGGGCGTGCGTCCCTACGACAAACTGCGCCTCGCCGCTGCGGATGCGCCCGCGCGCGGCGGCCTTTTGCGAAGGCTTCAGGCCGCTGATGAGCAGCTCCACGCGGTAGCCGCCGCGCTCGAGAATCCTCCGCGCGGACAGAAAATGCTGCACCGCAAGAATCTCCGTCGGCGCCATGAGCGCGGCCTGGCAGCCGTTCTCGATGGCGATGACCGCGGCTTCGAGCGCCACGAGGGTCTTGCCGCTGCCGACGTCCCCTTGCAGAAGGCGGTTCATCGCCGAAGGCTTTTCCAGGTCCGCGGCAATCTCTCCGAGCACGCGCCTTTGCGCGGCGGTGGGCTTGAAGGGGAGAATGCGTTTCACGGCTTCGCGAATGCGTTCCTCGCGCAGGGTGAAGGGAATGGCGTCGTTTCGGCGCCGCGCGCGCCGTTCCAGCGCCAGGCTGAGTTGAAACAGAAACAGCTCCTCGAAGATAAGCCGCCGCTGCGCGGCGGACGCGAAGGCGTTCAGCGCCTCGAGGGATTCGCCCGCCGGCGGAAAATGCGCGGCGAGCAGCGCTTCGCGGCGCGGCGGAAAGCCCAGCTTCTCCCTGAGCGACGGCGGCAGGGGATCCGGAATAGGCGTCTCGAGCTGCTGCAGCGCCGCGTAAACGCAGCGGCGAATCGCCCGCGAGCCGAACGCGCCCATCGCCTCGTAGATCGGCACGATGCGTCCCACCTCGGTCGAATCGGCGCCTTCCTCGCCGAGCAACTCCATCTGTGGATTGACCATCTCGATGCGCGCGGGGCGCAGTTTGTCGATCTCCGCCTTGCCGTGCAGCACCACCAGGCGCCCCTGAGGGAGGCGGCCCTCGAGGTAGCCGCCATGAAAGAACTTGCACGCGAGCGAGCCGGTGGCGTCGCGCACCAGCAGGTGATAGGTGGCGTCGCGCCTGCGGAAGGAACGCACCGCGCTGCCGCTCGCGACGCGCGCCCGAATCGTGTAAATGCCGCCGGGCTGAATTTCGCCGATCGAGGAAAAGCGGATGCGGTCCTCGTAGCGGAAGGGCAAATACGCCAACAGCTCGCCGAGCGTATGAATGCCGCGTTTGGCCAGCAGTTCGGCGCGCTGCGGCCCCACTCCCTTCAGCATGCGCACATCGGTCGAAAGCGCGAGGGACATGGGCAGACTTTACAACACTCGGCTCTTCACGGTGATACTTGCGCCGCCGGCTTGCGTATCGTTAGAGTGTCCGAGGGGCGCCGGGAGGGAATCTCTTGCCGAAGGAGCGACTGACAGGGTCAGACCTCCGGACGCTTTTTTTTTGGTTTATCGCCGCCGTTGCCGGCGCTTTGTTTGCCTTCAGGTACAGTTCCGCGGCCTTCCCCGAAGCTTCCGTGAATTTCCAGGTGACGCGCGCGCAGGCCGACGAGCGCGCACGCGAGTTCATCAGCGGCCTCGGCGAGAACGCCGGAGGTTACCAGTCCACGACCATTTTCAGCGTAGCAGACGAGGAGGCCGACAACTACGCGAAAACGTACCTGGAGCGCAGCCTGGGGCTCAAGGAAGCCAACCGGCTGATGGCCGGCGAGCTGAACATCTGGTATTGGGAAGTGCGCTTTTTCCGCCCCCTGCAGAAGGAAGAATTTCGCGTGCGCATCAGCCCGGCCGGGAAGATCGCCGGGTACCGGCACATCGTGGAAGATGCGCGCCCCGGAGCCACGCTCGATCGCGGCGCGGCGGAAGCGGTGGCGAGGCAATTCCTTAAGGCGCGCTACGGCCTACCTGTTGAAAGCTGGGCCTTTCTACCCGAGGAAGCCAGTTCGAAGCAGCAACTCAAGCGTCTGGACTGGTTCTTCACCTGGGAGAAGCTGGGATTCAAGGCCAAGGATGCTCCCTATCGCCTGCGCGTCGAGATAGACGGGGATCGCGTCGGCGGCGCGAAGGAGTATCTGCAGGTGCCGGAGGAATGGAAGCGGAGCTACAAGAACCTGCGGTCGCGCAACGATCTCTTCGCGACCTCTGCTCTGATTCCCTACGTGCTTCTCTTCGGAGCGGCTTTGTGGCTGGCGATCGTGCTCACCCGCCGCGGGCAGACCCGCTGGAAAGGCGCCATCGGCCTCGGCGTGGTCGTCGCCATTTTGTATTTCCTGATGCAAGTCAACGACTGGCCCCAGGCCCGCGCCGGCTACGACACGAACGCTTCGTACGGCAGTTTCGTCGCGATGCAGCTCGCCGCGGCGCTTCTGGTCGCCGTGTTTTCCGCGCTCACCGTCACGCTGGTGCTGCCGGCGGCGGAGCCCCTCTACCGCGTTTCACAACCGGGGCGCCTGCGCCTCTCTGCGGCGATTACGCTGCGCGGCTGGCGTACGAAAGAGTTCTTCAACGCTTCGTTCGTGGGGCTGTGCTTCGCCGCCGCGCACATCGGCTACGTGACCGCCTTCTACATCGTGGCCGGAAAACTGGGCGCTTGGGCGCCGCAGGAAGTGAATTACTCGAATGCCGTCAACACGGCGATTCCCTGGATCTCCGGGGTGGCCATCGGAGTGCTCGCCGCCAGCGCCGAGGAGTTTCTCTTTCGCTTGTTCGCGATTCCGTTCCTCGAACGCCTCACGAAATCGCGCTGGCTTGCGGTGATTCTCCCTGCCTTTGCCTGGGGCTTCCTGCACAGCAACTACCCCCAGGAGCCCGGCTACGCCCGCGGCATCGAGATCGGCCTCATCGGCATCGTCGCCGGATTGGTGATGCTGCGCTGGGGAATTCTTGCCACGCTCATCTGGCACTACACCGTGGACGCGCTGCTGGTGGGGCTTCTCTTAATCCGCTCCGACAGCCTGTATTTCAAAGTCTCCGGCTTGATTGTCGGCATCGCCGCCGTTGCTCCGCTGGCCTTTTCCGGCATTTCGGCGCTTGCGCGGCGCGGATTCGAAAAAGACGAAACGCTTCTCAACGGCGCCGAGCCGCTGCCGGACGTTCGTTTCACCGCTCCGCGCCTCGCTGACGCAGCCGGGAACGTTGCGCCGGCGGCGGAACCATCGCGCGACGCACCCGCCCGGGTTGAAGCGCCCGAGCCGCCGGCAACGCTCACCCCAACGCCACCCGCTGCCGCGGGAATGCGCTACGACCCGCTATCACCAGGCAAGATCGCCGTCCTCGCCGCCGTGTTGATCGTCGGCGGCCTCGCGGCCTGGAAAATCAGCCCGCCGGCGATCGACGACTACCTCAAGCTGACCGTTGACGCGGGCCAGGCGCGCCAGATCGCCGGGCAAACGTTGCGCGAGCGGGGGCTTTCGCCGGAGTCCTATCGCGTCGCGGCAACGTTCGTCTCCGTGATGGATCCTTACGTCAACGAGTATCTCCGCGAAGGCCTGGGAATCAGCGGGGCGAGGGCCGTTTATGCGAGCGAAGTCCCCGGAGCCTTGTGGCGTGTGCGCTTTTTCCAAGACGGTCAGCCGGAAGAATACGCGGTAATCCTGCGCCCCGACGGAACGTTGCATTCCGTGCGCCATACCGTGCCGGAAAGCGCGCCTGGTGCGAGCCTCACCAAGGAACAAGCGGTGGCCCGCGCCGAAGCATTTCTCCGCGGCGCCAAGAAAATCGGTCTCGGAGCGTGGCGCCTGGTGGAGTCCCGATCCGAGAAGAAGCCGCGCCGCACCGACCACACCCTGGTCTGGGAAGAAACCGCGCCGCTGGCCGCGTCGTCCGGCCCCCCGCATTTTCCCGCGGGCGAGGCTCACGCGCGGCTCGAGATCCAGGTGCTCGGCGACGAAGTCACGAACTACCGCACCTTCGTGAAAATCCCGGAGGAATGGCAGCGCAAGCAGGAAGAATTCTCCCTTCCACGCACGCTTTATCTCATCGGCGCTGTCGTCTTCTTTGGAGGCTTTGCCGTCAGTGCTCTGGTTCTTTACTTCGTGCGCCTCCGCGCGGAGGCGGCCCCGGTGCCGTGGAGATACGTTGCGCGCTGGGGAGCCGCCGCGGCGGCCCTCTCTGTGGTCAACCTCGTCTTGGGCTCGACGCGCGCGGACTTGCTGGCGCGATACCCGACGGAAATGCCTTTGAAGATTTTTGTCGCCATCACCGCAGTCGTGGTTTTCATGGGCATCGCGTTCAACTTCGGCTTGACGACTCTCGGGTACGGCCTGGGCTGGGCCTACGCCGGCCGCGCCTTCGGCAGGGAGCGGCTCATCGGGCCGGGCCGCTTGCCCGCCGTTTATTTTCGAGATGCGTTTTGCCTTGGCCTGGGTGGGGGCGCCGCGCTGCTTGCGGTGCCCGCCCTGCTGCAGGTCGCGTCGAGCCAATGGTTCACTGCGCATCGCTCCTTCGGCATCTCGGTCGAGTCTTTTTTCTACGCCGCCGTACCCGGCGCCGGAAGCCTCGCCGGCGACTTGCTTCACGCCATCAGTTTCACGGCGGTCGCCGCTCTCGCTGTTTCGTTCGTAGCCGCGGAGTTTCGTTCCCGCTGGCTTCGCGGTCTGGCGGTGCTCCTCGCGGCGTTCTTCCTTGTCGGGAGCTGGGGCACCGCGGCCGATTTCGCCAAGCAGTTCCTCGCCAGCACGGTCTTACTGGTTTTCTACGTCGTGGGCACCTGCTGGTTTGTGCGCTTCAATGTTCTTGGCCTGTTTTTGGCGCTGGCCGGAAGCTCGATCGTCGCGAGTGGCGCGGAACTCCTCAGCCAGCCCAGCGAGGCTTACCGCCTGAACGGCTACGCCGTCTTCGTGGTCCTGGCACTGCTTTTCGCGTGGCCGGTGTTTCGCTGGCTGTCAGGCGATCATTCCAAAGGACTTACGAGCTCCCCCACCCCATCCGTCTGACCCTCGACGGACGAATCTGTCCGGGCCTCCCCCGGAAACATTGGCGGCTCTTTCTCCGTCCTTATTAGGGGAAAAAATGCTCACCCAAGGGTCCGGGGGCCGTCCATAATGGGTGACGCGCGGGTCCGCTGCGTGCCAGGGCTCTGGCCGGGCGAATTCAAGGGCTCTCTCCGCAGCGAGCTTCTCCGCGATCGGGTATCCAGGACAACCGATGCCGCTTCCCCCGTGGTCGTTCGCTCTCGCCCCCGAAACAGGCAGGGTCGGCAATTCGCAAGCCGCCTTGCCGACGGTGACGTCCTTGTCTGAGTTCGACGAACGCTCCCTGGTGGCCGAAGCCCAAGCGGGGAACCGGGCGGCCTTCGAAGCCCTGGTGCGCCGCTTCGACCGGGACGTTCTTCGCCTGGCCCTCAACCTGATGCGCCGCCCGGAGGACGCCCGCGACGTTTACCAGGAAGCCTTCCTCAAGGTTTACCGCAACCTTCACCGTTTCCGCTTCGAGTGCAGCTTCTACACCTGGCTCTACCGCATCGTCACAAACGTCTGCCTCGATCATCTCCGCCGCCGCCAGGCGCGGCCCGAAGATCAGGCCCCGGAACTGAGCGCGGCCCAGGCGGACGACGGTGTGGCTAGCTTTTTCGAGCGCCAGCGCGAAGACCGCGCCACGCTCGACCCGGAGCGCCGCCTGATCGGCAAGGAGATCCAACAGCGCCTCGCCCTCGCGATGCAGCGCCTCTCTCCGCGTGAGCGCATCGTCTTCGAGATGAAGCACTACCAGGGTCTCAAGCTGCGCGCCATCGGCGACGCCCTGGGAACGACCGAAGAGACCGTGAAGAACTCGCTTTTCCGGGCGACCCGCAAGCTCCGCCTCCAGTTGGGAGAGCTACGGTGAGCCGCCGCGAAGATCGGCCCGCGCCGGGCGCCATGAACTGCTCGCAAGTCTCCGATCTTCTTCCCTTTTTCGTTTGCGACGAGCTCTCCGCCCCCGAACTCGAAGCCGTCGCTGCGCATCTCGCGAGCTGTGCAACGTGCGCCGCACAACTCGAAGAGGAACGCGCCCTTTTCGCCATTGTTTCCGATGCGCCGCAGCCCGCCGACCGCCTCGATCCCTCCGGAATCCTGCTCTCCCAGTGCCGCAGCGAATTGGCCGAAGGCCTCGACCAGATTGCAGCGCCGCCCGCGAAGACTCGCGTCCGCCCCCTTGCCTGGCTGCGCCGCTACATGGTCCTGCGTCCGGCATGGAGCGCCGTTTTCCTGGTTCTGCTGGGAATTGCCGTCGGCTCTCGCATATCGTTCCTGCAGACCGGCGAAGTCGACTCCGGGGGCAGCCGCGTCGTCCGCGCCGCGCCGCCGCTCACCGACGAACAGCTCGCGAAGATGGCTGTCGCCGGCATTCACTACGCTCCGGCTTCCGGCGATGAGCCAGGAACCGTTCAGTTGCAGTTGAGCGCGGAGCAGCCTTACGTGTTGACGGGGCCTCTTGACGACACCGGCGTCCGCCGCGTCCTCACCTACGTGGTCGAAAACGGCCAGCAATTCGACGCCGGCACGCGCCTGGACTGTCTCGATGCGCTGCGAGCAGCCACTAAGGAAGCCGACGTGCATCGCGCTTTGCTTGCCGCCGCGCGGAAGGACGGAAATCCCGCCGTGCGCCTCAAGGCGCTCGATGCTCTGCGCGAGTCAACGGAGCAGCCCGACGTGGTAGAGGTTTATCTCGATGCCCTCGAACACGACAGCAATCCCGGCATTCGCGTCGAGGCAGTCAACGTCCTGGTCGGCTCCCTCGAGCGGCAGGGAGAAGCTTCCGTGATGGTTCTCGCTCCGCCGCCTCCGCGGA
>DASPOW010000347.1:0-2190 GCA_035625855.1 Candidatus Methylomirabilota bacterium
TCGGCACCGATTCCCACACCACCATGGTTAACGGCCTGGGCGTCTTCGGATGGGGCGTCGGCGGCATCGAAGCCGAAGCCGCCATGCTCGGCCAGCCATTTTCCATGCTGATCCCCGAAGTCGTGGGGTTCAGGCTCCACGGCCGCCTTAGCGAGGGTGCCACGGCCACCGACCTCGTCCTCACCGTTACTGAAATGCTGCGCAAAAAAGGCGTCGTGGGCAAATTCGTCGAGTACTACGGCTCCGGCCTCTCGAACCTCAGCGTCCCCGACCGCGCCACCATAGCCAACATGTCCCCGGAGTATGGCGCCACCATGGGCTTTTTCCCCGTGGACGCGGAAACCCTCGCCTATCTGCGCTTCACCGGACGCCCCGACGAGCAGATTGCCCTGGTCGAAGCCTACTGCAAGGAGCAATCGCTCTTCCGCTCCGACGCTACGCCCGACCCCTCCTTCAGCGACGCGCTCGATCTCGACCTCTCCACGGTGGAGCCCACCGTTGCCGGACCCAAGCGCCCCCAGGACCGCGTCGGCCTCACCAGGGCCAAATCCTCTTTCCTTAAATCCGTCGAGGACGCGCCGCACAAAAACGTTGCCGTGCAGAACAACGGCGACCGCTTCGACCTGTCCACCGGCTCGGTGGTCATTGCAGCCATCACTTCCTGCACGAACACGTCGAACCCTTCGCTCATGCTCGGCGCCGGCTTGCTCGCCAAGAAAGCCGTGGAGCGAGGCCTGCGCACCAAGCCCTGGGTCAAAGCCAGTCTCGCCCCCGGCTCGAAAGTCGTCACCGACTATCTCGCCGCGGCCGGCCTCACGCCGTATCTCGACCAGCTCAAGTTCAACCTCGTCGGCTACGGCTGCACCACCTGCATCGGCAATAGCGGCCCACTCCCCGAGCCCATCGGCGCCGCCATCAAGGACAATAACCTGATCGCCGTCGCCGTGCTCAGCGGGAACCGCAACTTCGAGGGGCGCATTCACCCGCTTGTCCGCGCCAACTATCTCGCTTCGCCCCCGCTCGTCGTCGCCTACGCTCTCGCGGGCCGCATGGACATGGACCTTACCACCGAGCCGCTGGGCAACGATTCTTCCGGGAGGCCGGTCTACCTGCGCGACATCTGGCCCACCCCGCAGGAGACCGAAGCGGTTGTGCGCGCCGCGGTTTCCACCGAAATGTTCCGCAAGGAATACGGTGAGGTTTTCGAAGGCGACGCGCGCTGGAAGTCCATGCCCGTTCCCGAAGGCGACCTCTACCAGTGGGACCCAAAATCCACCTACATCAAGCTGCCGCCCTATTTCGACGGCATGCCCAAGACGCCCCCGCCGCTCGCCGACATTCGCGACGCCCGCGTCCTCGCCATGCTCGGCGACAGCGTCACCACCGACCACATCTCTCCCGCCGGCTCCATCCCCGTGGATTCACCCGCGGGCAAATACCTCATCGCCAACGGCGTCAAGCCCCACGAGTTCAACTCCTACGGGGCGCGGCGTGGCAACCACGAAGTGATGGTGCGCGGCACCTTCGCCAACATCCGCCTGCGCAACCAGCTCGCTCCCGGCACCGAAGGTGGCTGGACCCTGCTTCTTCCCTCCGGAGAGAAGATGACGATTTACGACGCTTCGGTCCGCTACCGCGAACTGGGCGTGCCTCTCGTCGTCCTTGCCGGCAAGGAGTACGGCTCCGGCTCCTCGCGAGACTGGGCCGCCAAAGGCACACTGCTTCTCGGCGTCCGCGCCGTCATCGCCGAGTCCTTCGAGCGCATTCACCGCAGCAACCTTGTCGGCATGGGCGTTCTCCCGCTCGAATTCCAGCCCGGCCAGAACCGCGAATCCCTCGGCCTCACCGGCCACGAAATCTTCTCCGTCGACGGCGTCTCTTCCCTCTCCCCGCGCAAGACTCTTTCTGTTCGCGCGCGCTCCGCCGACGGCAGGGAAAGGTCCTTCTCCGTCACCGCCCGCGTGGACACTCCCGAAGAAGTGTCCTACTACACGCACGGCGGCATCTTGCAATACGTCCTCCGCCAGTTGTTGTGACAATCCGCGTGGAATTGTCCTCCTCGAGGAGCACAGCGACGAAGAACCTCTCTTCGAGTCGCTTTGGAGTGCGGCGCCTCGCCGCCGCTTTGTCCTTTGGCTTCTCCTCCTCATTCCTCGCCTCGGGTTTTCCCGCTTTCTGTGCTAAAACCTC
>DASPOW010000348.1:0-3658 GCA_035625855.1 Candidatus Methylomirabilota bacterium
ATGTTGGGCTTCTCGGTGCTGATCGTCTCTTCGACTTTGTGCGGATCGCTCAAGCCGACGGGTTGATACCCCTCGTGTTCAAGCAGGTCTCCCATCATCTTGATTTGCGCGGGCGAATCGTCCACGATCAGGATTTTCTTATCCGGCAAAGCCTTCTCTCCTCGGACTCGTCCGGCCAGAAAGGATGCAAGTCGGCAGCCATCGCAGGGGCAAACCCGGCCGCCGGCTCTCCCCCGTAACTCGTTGAGTGCATGGTATTAACGCGAGCCGTGGGCCGGTCAACGCCGCCGCGTCAAAGCGAGCGGATGCTCCTCCGTCTCAGCTTGAGATGCATTCTCAGTCTTGGAGTTTTCGCTCGCCAGCGTTGAGAATCTCTGCACGATTTCGGTCATGCGCAGGGCCATGCTGTGAATGGTCTTGATCTGCTGCAGGGACTGCGATGAAAGCTGCCCGGGCTCAAGCAGGAGGAGCTCCGCGTTACCCAGCACGCTCGTCAGCGCGTTGCTCAGACTGTGGCGCATCTCGAGAATGTAGCGGCCCAGCGCCGCTTCGTGCTCGCTCTGCAGCGCCGCGCGCTGCGACTGCCGCGCCAAGCGCTGGGCTTCCACGCGGCGCAGCGTTTCTCCGGCCACCAGAAGCAGCGTGCAGGCCCAGTCCTCCCGCAGAGGCAGGAAGACCAGTTTCGAATAGCGCGCCCGAAGTTCCGGAAGCTCCGGCCGCTCCTGCCGGTCGCACAGAATCGCCGGGCAGGCCGGGTCGAAATTGCGAAAGACCTGCCGCAGTTTTCCCTCGTGGAGCGGTCCCACGATCAGAAGGTCCGGAACAGGCGGCGAGGTCGTCTCCCACAGGTCGCTGGTAAGCGTCGTGATTGTGGGACTGCGCCGTTCCGCCTGCCACGATGACGACAAGAGGCTCGCGAATTCACCTTCATCTGTCAGGACGATAACGTTTCCGTGGCGCAAGAAGCCATTTCTCCTGCAGGGGATAAAAGCGGGCCGCGGCGCCTACAGCTTTTCCGCTTCATCGAGCGCGGAAATCAGCCGCTTCGTGCTGATGCCCAGGTTCACCGCCGCTTCCGTGTCCTTCGCCTGCTTGGCGATATCGGTTCTTTCCTGAAGGCGCGAGACCTCCATGCGCGCGACGCGCAAGGCGCGCTCGAGCCCCGGGGCCTTTCCGGCCTGCTTCGCGTTTTCCGTCTCCGCGCTAACCAGCGCCCGCGCGACGACCGCCCGCCTCAGATCTTCCGCGGCAGGTCCGTCTGCGCTGATGAAAGCTGTCACTTCCCAGGAAGACATGAGGATTCGCGCGGCGCCCACACGAATCGTGGTCATGGACCGGCCTGGTGTCGGCGGCGCGGCGATGAGTTGCTCCCAGATGGTCTCGAGACACGTTTCGAAGTCCAGCGAAGCCGCTGCGGGAGTATCCGGCGCCGACGCGGAAGAAGCGGTGGGGCGCGTTGGGGACGATTCCTTGCGCAGTGGCGATTCCTGGGCCGGCTCGGGCTTCGCCGGCTCCGCGTGTGTTGCTGCACCTGCATCGCCGGAGCTCTTTCCGCGGACCCGCTCCACCGCGCGATCGACGTCAAATCGCAGGGCCAGAAGCCGCTCGAAGGCCTGGTTTACGCTGCGCTCCGTGTAATCCTGCTGGAACGGCTGCTTCCATTCGTCCGCCATCTGGCGAATCTTGGTGATGGGCTCTTCGGCGGACAGGCCGATGTGCTGGCAGTCCAGGGTGCGCACGCCGTTCGCCTCGAGCTGGGAGAGCCCTCCGCGAATCGCGATGAGATCCGCGTGCATCAACTCGATGAAAGTGCGCCGGAGAAGAAAATTGAACCGGATGAAGGCCAGCAGCGCGGGCGGATCGTAGAACATTCCTCCGGCGGATTCCTTGAGCCTGCGGCCCTGCTCGATGAAATCGGTTTTCAGGATGTCACGCAGGCTGCGGAAGGTTTGCAGCGCCCGAATCATGCCCTCGAGTGGCGCGCACCACTCCATGGAGCCGGCGTCCACGTCCCCGAGAACGGGGCGCAGTACCTGGGCCACGTCCGAAAGCTGAATTTGCTTGTGATAAATCTTTGCCGGGGCGCACAGGGCGAAGTACTGAACCAACAGAAAATCGATTTTGTTCCTGTCGGCGATGGTCCGGCTTTGCTTCCGCAGATGGCGCAGGATCACGGACCGCAGCGCCTCTTCGCTGGCGTTGAACGTGTTCATCTGCAGCAGGTGGCGCAGTTCATGTACATGAACCTTCTCGTCCACCTGGTCCAGCCAGGATTGCACTTCGTCGACGACCGCCGGCTCGGCGGTTTCCGGCAGCGCGCGTTTGTCGCCGGGCAGGGCCACGTTCAGTTGTTTGGCGATGGCCGCGTAGATCGGGAAAATCGCGCGCGCCTCCGCCCACTGCGATTCGCGCGTGCGGCCTGAGGCCCGCTGGCTTCCGCTCTCGACGGTTTTTATGTTGGAGAGAAGCGTCATGACTCCCCCATCCAGTCTCCGGCGCCGCGCTCCAGACGGACCGCCACGGCTTTACTGCCGTCGTGATAGCGGACTGCGATGACTACGGCGCTCAGAGGATTTCCCCCGTCGTGCGGTTCCAGCCACAGTCGATCGTCGAATTCGAGCGGCAGACCGCTGGAGAAAATGGCGTGCTGCCCGGCTCGATACTCGAGAATCGTGCGCTCCACCAGGGACCTCTTTCCCGCGCGCAGCGCGGTCACCTGCACCGGCACATGAATCGGCACCGCCTCCGGAAAAAAGCGAGCCAGCTGTTCAGCACATCGCCTTTCGCACTGTGCGAAGGTCATGCCGCCCGCTGGATTCACCGTTTCCCTCGTGTGCCGGTATGGAAGCCGCGTCTCAAGGCCGCTCCTGAGACACCTGGAGCGGTCGAAGACACACAGCCTCGCGGAGGAACGTGCACGCACCGCGCCAAAGGGCGGTGCCCGAAAGGTTGGAGCAATAGCTTATGTATGTGTGACTTAGCAGCCTGACTGGCGGGCGCGCCGGCTCATTTGTCTCACCTTTGAACGACGCGTCTCACCGCAATGCGTCTCAGCCTGCCGCGGGGATGCGGCTCAGGCCCGGTTACTGGGTTGCCGCCCGCGCCGTGGACTCCGGCGCCCCGGGCTCCGGCTTCAGCGCAATGTTGTAGCGCTTCAGTTTGCGATAAAGCGTGGCCCGGCTGATTCCGAGCAGCCGGCCGGCAAGAGCCTTGTCTCCTCGAGCCTGTTCGAACACGCGTAGAATCGTCATGCGCTCCATCTCCGCCAGGGCCACGGTCGAGAGGGAGCTGTCGCCTTGGCCCGGATCCGCCGCGGCAGTGGAAGACACCTGGTCGGAACGGATGCCGGGCGGCAGGTCGGCCAGATCGACAATTCGGCGGTCGCCGAGTGTGACCGCTCGAGCGATGCAGTTTTCGAGTTCGCGCACGTTTCCCGGCCAGTCGTATTGGAGCAGGCTCTTCATCGCCGCGGATGTGACCTGGACGTTCTCCCCCGGCGCATAGCGGTCCAGGAAATGGTGCACGAGAATCGGAACATCGGACCGGCGCTCCCGAAGCGCGGGAAGATGTACGGTGACGACATTCAGGCGGAAGTAGAGGTCCTTGCGAAACGTTCCTGCGCGGTAGGCGGCTTCGAGGTCGCGATTGGTCGCGGCAA
>DASPOW010000349.1:0-4013 GCA_035625855.1 Candidatus Methylomirabilota bacterium
TGCCCGCCTTGCTGGCCTGCGCATCGACGCGGCCACCAACGGCCCACACAATGCCCCGCGGTTCAACCGGCTCACTCTGCGGCGCGTCGCGGACAACAGTGAAATCACGTTACAGCTTCCGGCGGACTTTACCGTATCGCAGCCCCTATGGTCGCCGGACAGCAAACGAATTGCCTTCACCCACGCGGCGGCAAACGGCATTGAACTTTGGGTTGCGGACGTTCACACCGGGGCTGCACACGTGATCCCGAATGTGAGAATCAATTCGGCGCTCGCTTCCTTCGGGTTCAACGAACGCAATGCTCCGTGTCACTGGATGCCGTCCAGCACCGAAATGCTTTGCCAGACCATTCCCGACAAGCGCGGCGGACCTCCGCAGGCGCCTGCCGTGCCGATTGGGCCCCGCGTTCAGGAGAGTTTCGGCAAAGCGGCCCCCGTGGCGACATTCGAGGACCTGCTTGAAAACGAGCACGACGCTAGGCTTTTCGAGTACTACGCCACCGCCCAGCTCAAGCTCGTTCCCGTGGAAAGCGGATCGGCCGTGGCGGTCGGTGCGCCGGGGATGTTCGACGAATGCGAGCCGGCCCCCGACGGCCAGCACATTCTCGTCGCGCGCATTCACCGCCCGTATTCCTACATCGTTCCAGCGCAGGATTTTCCTCGCAGTGTCGAGGTGTGGGACCTCAAAGGCAGGGTCGCCTATACCGTCGCGGACCTTCCTCTGCACGAAAACGTTCCCATCGGCGGCGTGCCCATCGGTCCCCGTAACATTCGCTGGAACCCGGTGAGACCCGCGATGCTGACATGGGTCGAAGCCCTGGATGACGGCGACCCGAAAAAGAAGGTGCCGCAGCGGGACAAGGTGATGTGGGCCAGTGCACCGTTCAGCGATCCGCCGTCGGAGCTGGCGCGCACGGAAAAGCGTTTTGCGGGGCTGGAATTCGGCGAGAAAGGAGATTTCGCCATCCTGCGTGACTTCGACCGCGACACGCTGCGCGGCCGTGCCTGGTTTTTCAACCCGCAGGCGCCGCAGGAAAAGCGGCTCGTATGGGACATGAGCACGCAGGACCGTTATCACAACCCCGGGACGCCGATTTTGTGGCTCTTGCCCAGCGGGCACAGGGCGATCAGGCAGCAGGGCGACTTCATCTTCTTAGAAGGGGCAGGAGCCTCACCGGACGGCGAGCGGCCGTTTTTTGATCGCCTCGATATCAGCACGCTGGAATCGAAGCGCCTCTTCCAGGCGGAGGCAAAGACCTTCGAGGAGATCGTGGCGGTGCTTTCCGCTGGAGGCGACAGCCTCCTGACACGGCGGGAGACGCCCACTGATCCGCCCAACTTCCTCATTCGCCAGGCCCCGAAAGGCACTGCCGGAGATCCTGGTTCTCTGGACCAAGTTAGGCAGATCACGCACTTCACCGATCCTGCGCCCGTGCTGCGCTCCATTCAGAAACAACTTGTGAAATACAAGCGCCCCGACGGGGTGGACCTCGCGATGACTCTCTACTTGCCTCCCGATTACAAGCCGGGCGAGCGGAGGCCAGCCGTCGTCTGGGCCTACCCGCTGGAGTTTACGGACCCGACGGTGGCGAGCCAGGTGAGCGGGTCGCCGTACCGCTTCACGACAATCGGCGGGCCTTCGGAGCTCTTCTTCCTGCTCGACGGCTACGTGGTGCTGGACAACGCCGCGATGCCCGTCGTGGGCAGTCCGGAAACGGCTAACAACACCTATATCGAGCAAATCACCGCCGATGCCAAGGCGGCGATCGGCAAGGCCGCGGAGCTGGGCTTTGTCGACCCGAACCGCGTGGGGGTCGGCGGCCACAGCTACGGCGCTTTTATGACCGCCAACCTGCTGGCGCATTCCAACCTGTTTCGCGCCGGAATCGCGCGAAGCGGCGCGTACAATCGAACGCTTACCCCGTTCGGTTTCCAGAATGAGCGCCGGACGCTGTGGCAGGCTCCGGATCTTTATCTGAAGGTCTCGCCGTTTCTTTACGCAGACAAAATCAAGGCGCCCGTCCTGCTGATTCACGGAGAGGCAGACAACAATTCCGGAACATTTCCCATCCAATCCGACCGGATGTTCCGGGCTATCAAGGGCAACGGCGGCGCGGTGCGGTACGTGACCCTGCCGGACGAAGCACACGGCTATTCCGCGCGGCAATCCATTGAACATGTGCTTTGGGAAATGCTGACGTGGTTCGACAAGTTCGTGAAGAACGCGGCACCGCCGGAGCCGTCGTCGGCAACGACTTCGCACAACTAGCGCCAGCTGCCGGTTATCGTTAGCTTTCGCGCGGCTTCGCCGCCGGAAGCCTGCTAATCTGTGCCCGTCTGGAGGGGTTATCGCGGAGCCTCTCATCCCCGAGCCCGGGACCCGCTGGCGGCTGGGCTTCTGGAGCCTGATCGCTACACAGTTTCAGGGCGCGTTCAACGAGAACGCCCTGAAATTCCTCGTCATCTTTACCTTTGCCGTCAACCTGAGCACGGCGGAGCGAGACGACCTGGTCTCCCTTGTCGGACTACTGTTCGCCTTACCGTTCATTCTTTTTTCGATGACCGGCGGCTTCCTCGCCGACCGCTTCAGCAAGCGGGGCGTAACCATCGCGACCAAGTACTTCGAGATCGCGGTGATGATTCTCGCCCTGGCGGCCCTCGCCGCGCATAGCTTGATCTTTTCTCTCGCTGCGATTTTTCTTGCGTGCACACAAGGAGCGCTGTTCGGACCGTCCAAGTACGGGCTCTTGCCGGAGCTGCTCCCAAACAGCCGTTTGTCATGGGGCAACGGAATCCTCGAACTGGGAACGTTCCTCGCCATTATCGCCGGCACCGTCGCCGGCTCCCACATGGCCGAGTCCTTCCGTGCGCGGCCGCTCATTCCCGGGATTCTGCTCCTTGCCTTCACGGTCGTCGGGCTGCTAACGAGTTTGGGTATCGTCCGCGTGCCTGCCGCCGCACCGGACAAGAAATTCCGGATCGACGCCTTCCGCGATCTCTGGGAGCAGTACAAACTCCTGCGCGCGGACCGTGTGCTGTGGCTCGCCGTATCGGGAAACACTTACTTCTGGTTTCTCGGGGCGCTCCTGCAGGCGGCGGTCATCGTCTACGGACAGGACGTTCTGCACGTCGACCCCACCAGGATTTCCTTCTTCCAGGCTTCGCTGGCCGTCGGCATCGGTTTGGGCAGCGCTGCCGCGGGTTATCTTTCCGGCGGAAAAATCGAATATGGCCTGATTCCCCTCGGGTCCATCGGCATGACCGGTCTGGGGATGCTGCTCGCCCTCCACGGACTGTCGTTCTACGGAGTGCTGTATCTGCTTGCCGGTCTGGGATTCGCGGGCGGGTTTTTCGTTGTTCCCGTCAACGCCCTCATTCAGCATCGCCCCGCCAGCGGACAACGAGGCGGTGTCATCGCCGCCGCGAACCTCCTTTCGTTCATCGGGATCGCCGCGGCCTCCGGCGCTTACTTTCTTCTCGCCCGCGTCTTGCGGGTCGGGCCGGCGGCGATCTTCTTCTGGGCATCGGTGGCAACGCTCGCCGCGACGGCCTACATCTGCTACCTGCTGCCGGACTCGCTGCTGCGTTTGCTGCTGTGGTTTGCGACTCACTCCCTCTACCGGCTGGACGTGAAGGGCCGGGAGAACGTTCCCGCGCGCGGCGGAGCGCTGCTGGTGCCGAACCACGCTTCCATGGTCGACGCCGTGCTTCTCTACGCCTGCATCGACCGGCCCGTGCGCTTTCTCATGTTCAAGGACCTCTACGAGCACTGGTTCATCAAGCCTTTCGCCAGGATTCTAGAGGTGATCCCGGTTTCTTCGCAGCAGCGCCCGCGCGAACTGATTCATTCGCTGCGCGCCGCCACGGAAGCACTTCGCAACGGCCAACTGGTGGGCATCTTTCCGGAAGGCCAGATGACGCGGATCGGGCAGCTTCTGCCCTTCCGCCGCGGAATGGAACGCATCATGAAGGGAGCCGACGCGCCCATCATTCCCGTGCACATCGACGGCATC
>DASPOW010000350.1:0-2637 GCA_035625855.1 Candidatus Methylomirabilota bacterium
CGCCCCCATTCTGGGTAGGGGCACGGCATGCCGTGCCCGCTCATCGATGGCGACGATAGCGTGAATATGATTCGGCATCACGACCAAGGCTTCGATCCTGACGTGAGCCCGGGTGCCGCACCCTTTGCTCTTCAAGGGTGTGGCTCTCTCCGGATTCCTGCTCACGCCAACCTGTTGCATCCCAGCCACTTAACATTTCCCACTTGACAAATAGATAACTCTGCGTTAATATCAATCCGCAAGTCCAGGGTACACCTCGCGCTGGGGCCTCCGCTTCGTTTACCTCCTGACTTCTTAAATCAGACCTCTCCAAGGAGACCCTCGTGAAATCCCCTAAGCCACTTGTTTCTCGCCAGATAACCGCGCCCGCTTCGCCCCGCTGTTCCTTCTCTTACTCCGACGGGCGCCGCTGCCGCATGCTCTGCCGTCCCCCGCACCTCACCCTCTGCCCCTTCCACGCCCGCGAGGAGCTCCAGCTCCTCGAAGCCCAGGACCTCGCCGCCAGCTTCGCCACCCGCTCCGGCGGCCTCTACACCTACAACGACGTCAACGCCGCCCTTTGCAAACTCTTCCGCGCCGTCGCCGCCAATCGCCTCCCCCCGCGCTCCGCCGCCATCATGGCCTACATCGGCCAGCTTCTCCTGCAAAGCCTTCCGCCCCTGGAACGCGAATACAACCTCGCTCGCGGCCGCCACGCCTGGGAAGACAGGGTCGCCGACGTCTACTACGCCTACGTCCCCGCCGCCGCGGAGCCTGAGGACGACTCCTCCTCCGACCCTGAATCCGGCTCCGATCCTGGTCCCGGCTCCGATTCCGGCCCCGGCTCCGGTACCCCCATCCAATGACCCGCGCCCTCCACTCCTTGGCGCGTGCTGCGTTTCGCCCTGGTCAAACCCAAGGTGTCATCCTGAGCGAAGCGAAGGATCTGCTTTGCTTTTCGCCTCGGTTCTTTTCTGTCCTTTCTTCCCGCTCGCCGCGCGTCACTCGCCTGCCCGCCGCGGCGGGCCGCTCGCCGCTAACTTCTTTAGACTCCGCACTTCCGCAAGATCGTCTTCTAACCCCTTTAGATTCCGCACTTCCAAATTCATTGGACTTGAAGTCCTTTGGAATGAACACTTCCATAAAAACCCCCGGGGGTGGGTCTCCGCATCTTCCGAAGAGGTTGGGGGGTTTGACTGAGATGCGCGGCGCGCCTATAGTCGGGCGCGCGAGTGCGTCCGAGAAAGCGAAAGGGGAGGCTTGTTTCCCATGAAAAGCAAGAGCAAGGCTTTGGCTGCAATGCGGGTGTTCGCCCTGGCGCTGGTCCTCGCGCTGGGGATGGGTGCGGCGGCGCGCGGGCAGGACGCGGACGTCGCGAAGAAGCTCGAAGGCTTCGATGCGTACATGGAAAAAACCCTCAAGGACTGGAACGCCCCGGCGGTCGGCGTCGGCATCGTGGTGAACGGCAAGCTGGTTTTCGCCAAGGGCTATGGCTACCGCGACTACGGGCAGAAGCTGCCGTTCACCCCCAAGACCCTGATTCCCATCGCCTCGAACTCGAAGCTCTTCACCGCCGTCGCCGCGGGGATGCTGGTTGACGAAGGCAAACTCACCTGGGACAAGCCCATCCGCCAGGCCGTGCCCTCCATCGAGTTCTACAACGACGAGCTCAACGGCAACGTCACCCTGCGCGACATGCTCTCCCACCGCACCGGGGTGACCCGCCACGACCTGATCTGGTTCAAGTCGCCGTTCACCCGCAAGGAGCTCTTCGACCGCCTCAAATACCTCGAGCCGCAGCAGCCGATGCGCACGGCGTTTCTCTACAACAACCTGATGTTCTCCGCGGTGGGCTACGTCATCGAGCTGAAGTCCGGCAAGCGCTGGGAGGACTTCGTGCGCCAGCGCATTTTCGCTCCGCTGGAGATGCCCGCGACCTGCTACACCATCGCGGACATGGTCAAACAGCCCGACCACGGCGTGCCGTTCACGGAGAAGCGCGACTCCTTCGAGATTTACAAGATTCCCTACTACGAGGACACCGAGGGCGTGGCCCCGGCCGGCGCGGTCATCTCCAACATCGAGGAGATCTCCCACTGGCTCGGCGCGCTGATGAGCGACGGCAAGTACAACGGCAAGACGGTGCTGCCGCCGAGCGTGCTGAAAGAGACGCTGCAGCCGGCCATGGCCCTGCCCAACACGGCCGGAGAGGCGCTGGGTTACTGGGAAGTCCTGAACGCGGCCTACGGCATGGGGCGCGAGACGGCCTCCTACCGCGGGCACCTGCTGACGTTTCACGGCGGCGACCTGCCCGGATTCCATTCGCAGATTTCCTTCATGCCCAACGACAAGATCGGCGTCATCGTGCTGGTCATCGGCAACCACAGCCAGCCGCTCTACAACATCGTCAGCTACAACGTCTACGAGCGCCTGCTGGGCATGGACCAGACGCCGTGGAGCGAGCGCATGCTGGCCCGCCGCCTGGCGGGCAAGAAAGCCGCCACCGAAGCGCGCTCCAAGGCCGGGCAGGACCGCGTGCCGGACACCAAGCCTTCGCACGCGCTGGCGGACTACGTCGGCGAGTACGAGCATCCCGCGTACGGCATCGTGAAGATCGCGCTCGAGGGCGATCGCCTGCAGTTCAACTTTCACGAGTTT
>DASPOW010000351.1:0-5801 GCA_035625855.1 Candidatus Methylomirabilota bacterium
CCTTGTGCCAGTGGCTCCAGGCACTCGGCATCACCGTGCTGCGCATGAGCCTGCCTTACCACGACCGGCGAATGGCGGAGGGCCACGAGCGTGCCGACCAGCTCGTCGGGCCCAACGTCGGCTTGACGCTGCAGTCCAACGTCCAGGCGGTTCGCGACGCGAGGCAATGCATCCGGTGGCTTGCGTCGCAAGGCTACACTCATATAGGTATACTCGGTACGAGTATTGGGTCGTCGGTGGGGTACATCACGCTGGCTCACGAAGAGCTTGTCCGCGCAGGCGGCTTTTTTCACGTTTCCACGTACTTTGCGGACGTGGTGCGCGTCGGAATGACCACCAACCACGTCTGGGAAGCCTTGCGGGCCAATGTTTCCCTCGAGGAACTCCGTGAATTCTGGTCGCCCATCAGCCCCATGCCGTATGTGGCGCGAGGAATGGGCGCCGGGAAGCGCAGCTACATGGTTTACGGGAAATACGATCCTACCTTCGTCCCGGAGCTTACCGCGGAAATGCTTGCCGCTCTCCGCGCGAACGGCGCCGATCCGCGCGTCCTGGGACTGCACTGCGGCCATTATTCGCTGGAACTGCCGCCGTTCAGCTACCTGGCGGGCTACCGGATGGGAACCTTTTTCCTGGAAGCCTTAGGCTGATGCCGATCCGCTTTTCGCGTAAGATACGCTCATGGAGACGTTGATTCTCGAAGCGTTCGGACCCTTCGTGCTCTTCGGCTCGATCCTGACGCTCGTTTACGTCTACCGCCGCTTCCGCCGCAGCCCCGAGACGCTGGGTGACTCTGCCCCGGAAGAACTCCCGACCGAAAATCAGCACGACGACGCCGGCGCTCCCCGCTAAAGGCTACGGGCCGTCATTGCAGGAGCGCGCTTAGCGAACCCGCGCCGACCAGCGCCGCGACTTCGCTGATATCCTGCGCCAGCGCGCGGTCACCGGTAACCTTGCTCGATTTTGCCCGCACGAGTTCGTAAGCCTTCTGCGCCAAGGCGCCCGTCCGCAGCGGTGCGTGGAAGTCAATTCCCTGACAGGCGCAGAGAAGCTCAATCGCCAGGACGTGACGCAGATTGGCAAGCATGCGCTCCAGACGCCGCGCGCCGCTCATTCCCATGGAGACGAAGTCTTCCTGATTCCCGGACGTCGTAATCGAATGAACCGAGTGCGGCGCGGCCAGCGCGCGGTTCTCCGCGGCGAGGGACGCTGCGCTGACCTGCGCAATCATGAAACCGGAATGGAGCCCCGGCTGCGGCGTGAGAAATGCCGGTAGCAGGCTCGTCAACGGGTTCGTCATCTGCTCGATACGGCGCTCGGAAATGTTTCCGAGCGCCGCCAACGCCACGGCGGCCTGATCCGCAGCCATTGCCAGCGGCTGGCCGTGGAAGTTGCCGCCGCTGACGATGTCTCCCGCTCCCGTTCCGGCGTCGCGGACAAAAACCAGCGGATTGTCGGTTGCGCTGTTGAGTTCCACCTGCGCGGTGGCGCGCGCCTGGGCGAGCGCGTCGCGAACCGCCCCGTGTGTTTGAGGGGTGCAGCGCAGGCTGTACGCGTCCTGAACGCGGGGGTCGCTGGCGGCGGAGCGGTGTGATTCGCGGATTTCGCTGCCCACATTCAGCCGGGCGAGGCTTTGGCCCGACTTCATCGCGCCGGCGTACGGGCGGGCGCGAAGAACCCGCTCGTCGAACGCGCTGGGGCTCCCCTTCAGCGCGTCGAGCGAGAGCGCCGCGGCCACGTCCGCCGTGTCGGCGAGGTTGTCTGCGTCGCGCAGGGAAAGGCTCAGCAGGGCAAGCATGCCTTGCGTGCCGTTGAGAAGCGAAAGTCCCTCTTTCGCTTCGAGCGCGAGCGGCGCCAGCGCGGCGCCCCGCAGCGCCTCTGCAGCGGGAAGAGTCTGTCCCCGAAAGCGAGCTTCGCCTTCGCCGATAACGGCGAGCGCAAGGTGCGCGAGCGGCGCCAGGTCTCCGGAAGCGCCCACCGAACCCTGCGAAGGAATCACGGGATGCACGCCCGCGTTCAGCAGATCGCAGAGGCGCTCGACAACGATCGGCCGGCACCCGCTCAGGCCCTTGGCCAGGGCGTTGGCGCGCAGCAGCATCATGGCGCGCGTTTCGGGCTCGCTGAGCGGCGGACCGACCCCGCAGGCGTGCGAGCGCACGAGGTTGATCTGCAGTTGCTGCACTTGCTCGGCGGAAATGCGCACCGAAGCGAGTTTGCCGAAGCCGGTGTTGATCCCGTAGGCGGTTTCGCCGGAGCGCGCCAGGCGTTCGACGACGGCGCGCGAGGCGTTCATGCGTTCAACGGCAGCCGGCGCGAGCGAGACCTTCTCGTCGCGCAGCGCCACGTCGTAAAGCTGCGCAAAGGCCAGGTCGTTTCCGGTGAGCGCGATGGGCATCAGCGTTTTGTTTCTCCAGGCCCGGGCGAGACGGCCAGGAGCCGCCGCAGCTTTTCCGGAAGCGACTTGGCCTTGCCGTCGCGCCCGCAGATGACGTGCGTCGTGTCCCCGGTCGCCAGCAGCTTTCCGTCCGGTTCGTGGAAGACCTCGTAGTGAAACTTCACGATGCGCTTGCTGCTTTCGGCGATGCTGGTCCGGATGCGCAGCACATCGTCGTAGCGTGCGGGGTGATGGTAGCGGCAGCTGGCTTCGCCCACAACGATGTGGCAATCGTCTTCCGCCTCCATTTGTTTGTAGCTGATGCCGCGGGAACGTATCAGCTCGACGCGCCCGATTTCGAACCACACGAGGTAGTTCGAGTGATAGACGATGCCGAGCTGATCGGTCTCGGCGTAGCGCACCCGGACGCTCGTTTCGTGGAAGCTCATGGCGACGGCGGTTCAGTCATGGCGCCAGACCGGTTTGCGCTTCTCGAGAAAAGCGGCCAGACCCTCGCGGAAATTCGCCGTCGTGCGAATACTGGCATTCTCGGCGACCGCTCGCTGCAGATCGGAGTCGACCTCGGCCGCGGAGGAGTCGCGAAGGAGCTTCTTCGTCCGCACCAGGCTTGTCGGGCTGGCGGCCAGAAGCGTGTCGGCGATTTCGTGCGCGCGGGCCATCAGCCGCTCGGCGGGCACGACTTCCGTGACGACGCCCATCGTTTTGGCTTCCGCCGGCTCGATGATGCGGCCGGTAAGCAGCAGGTCGCGCGCGGCCTTGTCTCCCAGCTGCCGGCGCACGAAAAGAGAGACAAGCGCCGGGATGAACCCTATGCGCACCTCGGTGTAGCCGAACTTCGCCTCCTCCGACGCGATGGCGAAGTCGCAGAGCATGGCGATCCCGCAGCCGCCCGCAAGAGCCGGTCCGTTCACCGCGGCGATGAGCGGCTTGGGAAACCCCCAGACCCGGCGGAACATCGAGGCCATGCGCCGCGAATCCTCCAGGTTCTGCTCCGGTGATTGCGTGGAGATGGCCGAAAGCATCTCCAGATCCATGCCAGAGCAGAAGGCTTTCCCCGCGCCGGTGAGGATGGCCACATGCGCCGGCCCCTTTTCGACCTCGCCGAGCGCCGACAGAACGTCGGCGATCATCTGCGACGAGATGGCGTTACGCTTTTCGGGACGGTTGAAGGTTATCGTGGCGACGTGATTCGCGATTTCGAGCAGCAGCGTCGAGTACATGGCTGAGGGCGCTCCTTAGTTGGCCAACGCCGCGTGGGAAAACTCCGCGCGGATCGCCTTTGTGGACTGGATCAAGGGGCCCAGGTTTTCCATGGAAATTCCCGCGTCTCCTCCTGCTCTCCGCAGCGCGGCCAGAACGGATTCCGTGGCGATGTTGCCGACCAGGTCGTCTCCCGCGAAGGGGCAGCCGCCGAGGCCGGTGAGCGCGCTGTCAAAGCGGCGGCATCCGGCCGCGTAGGCCGCGAGTACTTTTTCTTCCATGTTTTCCGGGCGGCTGTGCAGATGAACGCCCATCTCGATTCCCGCGACGTGGCCGCTGGCGCGCTGGAAAAGCTCGCCTACCAGCTGCGGCGAGGCCGTGCCGACCGTATCCGCGAGCGACACAGTGCGCACGCGGATGTCTTTGAGCCATTCCAGGGTGTCTTCCACGAGTTCCGGGCCCCAGGGTTCGTCGTAGGGATTGCCGAAGGCCATCGAGATGTACACCACAAGACCGCGCTCTGCCTTTTTTGTTTCCTTGGCCAGCGTTTCGACCAGTGTGCGGGATTCTTCCCGGGTCATGTTGGCGTTGGCCCGGCGGAAGTAGGCGGAAATGGAATACGGATATCCGATGGTGGTGACGCCGGGCGTCGCGAGGGCCCGCTCGAGCCCCTTTTCGTTTACCACAATGCCGATGATTTCCGGCATCTCCGCACCTGGGGGAAGGGAAGCCGTGAGCCGCGCCATAACCTCTTCGCTGTCGGCCATCTGCCTGACGTGCTTGGGCGAAACGAAACTCACCGCGTCGAGGTGCCGAAAGCCGGCGAGAACGAGCTCCTTGAGATAGGCCGCCTTTCGCTCCGTGGGAATGAAATCCGGCAAGCCTTGCCAGGCGTCCCGTGGGCATTCGATAAGTTTCACGGCTTCCATGTCAGGTTTGCAGGACTCCCGTCTTGAATTCGCGAAGGTCGGGGTTCAGAGCCGCGGCTTCGAGCGCCCAGATGAGCGCATCGCGCGTCTGCGCCGGATCGATGATGGCATCCACCCACAGCCGCGCGGCGGCGTAGCGCGGATCGGTCTGATGTTCGTAGGTTGCGCGCACCGATTCGTACAGCTCTTTTTTCTGCTTCTCGTCGACCTTCTTGCCCTCGCGCTCGAGCTGCCGCAGCTTGATTTCGACGAGCGTGCCCGCGGCGGCGTCGCCGCTCATGACGGCGTAGCGCGCGCAGGGCCAGGCAAAAACAAAGCGGGGATCGTAGGCCTTTCCGCACATCGCGTAGTGGCCGGCGCCGAAACTCCCGCCGCAAATGACCGTAATCTTGGGTACCACGCTGTTCGCCACGGCGTTGACCATCTTGGCCCCGGCGCGAATGATGCCGCTCCATTCCGCGTCCTTCCCGACCATGAAGCCGTTCACATCATGGAGGAACACAAGCGGCACGCGGTTCTGATTGCAGTCGAGGATGAATCGCGCCGCTTTCTCCGCCGATTCCGTGTAGATGACGCCGCCGAACTCGATGCGCTTCTGGTCCGAACCCCGCGCCAGGGTCTGCACGTGTTTTTTCTGGTTGGCGACGATGCCGGCGGCCCATCCGCCGATCCGCGCGTATCCGCAGAGCAGCGTTTCGCCGTATTCGGCGCGGTATTCCTCGAATTCGCTCCCGTCCACGATGCGCGCGATGATTTCGCGCATGTCGTATTGCTTGCCCGGGTCGCCCGAAAAAATTCCGTAGATTTCCCCGGCGGGATACAGCGGCTCGCGCGGCTTCTCGCGGCTGAAAACGGGGTGATTGGGCGCGCCCGTTTTGTCCACCAGCGCGCGGATGCGGCGGATGCAGGATTCGTCGTCCGGCTCGCGAAAGTCCACCGTGCCGCTGATTTGCGAGTGCATTTTCGCGCCGCCGAGTTCTTCGGCGGAGGACTTTTGCCCGATGGCGGCCTGGACCAGCGCCGGCCCGGCCAGAAAAAGGCCCGACCCTTCGGTCATCAAAATGTGATCGCACATCACCGGAAGATATGCCCCGCCCGCGACGCACATGCCCATGATGGCCGTCAACTGCGGGATTCCCATTGCGCTCATCACTGCGTTGTTGCGGAAAACGCGTCCGAAATCGTCCGTGTCCGGGAACACGTCTTCCTGGAGCGGGAGAAAAACACCGGCGGAATCGACCAAGTAAATTGTGGGGATGCGATTCTCAATGGCCATG
>DASPOW010000352.1:0-7687 GCA_035625855.1 Candidatus Methylomirabilota bacterium
GAAAAGATCGGGGCAGTGGCGGAGGTTCACGAGTAGACAGAGCTTTCCCGTGAGAGTAGGATGTTCGCGAGTCCGAGGATTTTCATGCCGCAAATCTTGGCGAGACCGGTGCGCAAGCCCGGCTTTACCTGAGTGCAGCCCGCCTAAACGTCCGTCGGTCGTTTAAGACAATTCATTTTCAAGAATAGAGCTTAACGAGGAGGAATCTCGATGTTACGTGGCTTAGCATCGGCAGCGTTGTGCGTTTTTTCCCTGGGCGTGTTTTTGGCGGACGGGCCGAAACCCGTGCCGGGGAAACAGGCCTCTTTTCATGTGAGCAATGCGTTCACGGTGAAAGTGCCGAAGGGGACCAAGACGGCGCGGGTATGGTTCGCGGTGCCGCAGGAAGACAACTATTCGGTGGTGCGCAACTTCAAGGTGGCCAGCGACTACGCGGTGCGCTACGAGCGGGACTCGTGGGGCAACCGCGTGGGATACGTGGAAATCCAGAATCCGGCGCAAGAGCAGGTGACACTGCGAGAGGAGTTCGACCTGACGCGCGCGGAAGTGCGCAACACGGTGAACGCGGCGGATTCGCGGGCGCTGACCGACAAGGAGCGCGCGGCACTGAGCGCGTACCTGCAGCCGAGCACCTACGTGGTGGTGAACGACGACATCCGCAAGCTGGCGGCGCAAATCACCGGAGGAGAAAGCAATCCGGTGGTGGCGGCGCGCAAGCTCTACGACTGGACCTACAAGAACGTGAACTACTGGGTGAAGGATCCGGAGCACCTGAAAGCCTCTCCGGTGGGCAGCGCGGACTACTGCCTGCGGACGAAGACGGGAAACTGCACGGACTTTCACTCGCTGTTCGCCTCGCTGGCGATCGCGGCGGGCATTCCGGTGCGAATGGTTTACGGATCGCTGCTGAAGCCCACGCTGAACGGAATGGAAGTGGACGCGAGCTACCACTGCTGGATTCAGTTTTTCGCCCCGAACCTGGGGTGGATTCCGCTGGACGCTTCTCTGGCGAACATCTACGCGGAAGAGATCGCGTTGACCGACAAGAACCAAAAACTGGTGGAGCTGACGACCTCGACGGGGTATCACGGCGCCGACAAGGAGAAGGTGGAGTTCTACTTCGGGAACCTGGACGAGCGCCGCGTGGTGTGGTCCATGGGCCGGGACCTGATCCTGCAACCGCCGCAGCAGGACGGTCCGGTAAACGCGCTGGCCAAGATGTACCTGGAGGTGGACGGCAAGCAGTCCACGGACTGGACGCGGCAGCTCAGCTACAAGGAGCTGGGCCCGTAGGAACGCGGCAGGAGAAGGCTCGACGATGGACGAGCAGAGCGGCGGATACGCGGAGGAGTGGGACGCCGGAGAAATGGGCTGCGGGGAACTGTTGATCGAGCTGAGCATGAAGATGAAAAGGCTCGCGCCGGGGCAACTCTTCCGCCTGGTAGCGCTGGATCCCGGGGCAGCGGAAGACATGCCCGCGTGGTGCCGGTTGACGGGACACGCACTGATTCGCGCGGCGCATCCGGAGTACGTGATGCGCCGCAGGGAAAGCTGATACGGCAAGTTCAACAAAAGGAGACGGCAAATGGCGGGAAGTTTTTGTGTGAGCCTGACGCACGCGAAAGACAACACCGACAAGGCGACCGTGGGGTTCGTGGTCGCCAACGCGTCGGCGGCATCGGAGAAAGAGACGATGGTGTTCCTGAGCACGGAGGGCGTGCGGCTGGCCGTGAAGGGCTACGCCGACGACATCCACGAGCAGGGATTCGCGCCGCTCAAGGAGTTGATGGACAATTTTGCGAAAGCCGGAGGGAAGATTTTCGTGTGCTCGCCGTGCTTCAAGAAGCGGAGCCTGAACGAGAACAACCTCGTGGCGGGCGCGGTGATCGTGGGCGGAGCGAAGCTGGTGGAGTTTCTCAGCAACGGCGCTCCGTGCGTTTCCTACTAGCCTCGCCGGGACGGGAATGCCCGACAACATCCCAGAGCCGGAGGCAACGTGCGACGGCGGCGACCTGGATTGCGGAAGCGGGCTTCTGCTGATTATCCGCAACGCGATGGCGCCGCTGGCGGCGGGCGCGGTGCTGGAAGTGCGCAGCCGGGAGATCAGCGTCAAAGAGGACCTTCCGGCGTGGTGCCGGCTGGTGGGACACGACCTTGTGGGCACGCGGCAGGGCGTTGCCGGTTCGACGAACTATTTCATTCGCAAGAAGGCCGCCGACGGAGTGCTGCGGCAGGATCTGCAGCAGGCGCAGAAGCACGTGTGGCGGGCACGCGTGCGGGGCAAGGGCGGGATGGAGGCGCAGGTATTCGTGCGCAACCATTCCTTCGCGGCGGGGCAGCCGCTGAGCTTCGACACGGCGGACAAGGCGGTGAGCGCGGCGGAATACCTGCTGGGAGCTTTGGGTTCGTGCATAGCCGTGGGTCTGCAGTGGCGAGCGTCGCAGCGCGGAATCCGCGTGAACAACCTGGAAATCTCCCTGCAGGCCAAAGCGGAGAATGTGCTGGTTTACCTGGGAGTGGAGAGCGCGGGAAATCCGGGCCTGGCCGAAGTGGAGGCGGTGATCTACGTGGACTGCGACGCCGGGCAGGAAGCGCTCGATGAACTGGTGCGAGAAACGATGGAGCGCTCTCCGGTGACGCAGACTCTGCAACGGGCGGTGGCCATCAAGGCGCAGACGCGAAGAGCCTGAGTGGAAGTGCCGACGCTATATCCGGTGACGGTTGTGGGAAGCTGGCCGCGGCCGGCCTGGCTGCTGGAAGCGGCGAAGAGGCGTTCGCCCGGGCTCGCAGAGCTGCAGGACCAGGCCACGCTCCTGGCCATCCGGGAACAAGAAGAAGCGGGCGTAGACATCGTTTCCGATGGAGAGCAGAGGCGGGACAATTTCTATTCTTTCATCGCCGAACGCCTGGAAGGGCTGCGGCTGATGACCATGGCGGATCTGCTGGAATATGTCGAGGACAAAGCCGCCTTCGAGAACCTGCTGACCGCGCTGGACGTGCCGGCGTTTGCGATTCGAAATCCGACGGTGGTGGGGAAAATCCGGCGGCGGCGCCCGTTGGTCATGGAGGACTACCGGTTTTTGCGGAAGCACACGCGCAAGCCGGTGAAGGTCACGCTGCCGGGGCCTTACCTGCTGAGCCGGTCGACGTGGGTGAAAGGACTTTCCGACGCGGCGTATCCGAACGGAGATTCGCTGGCCGACGACATCGCGAACGTACTGCGAGAGGAACTGAAGGAACTGGCCGCGGCCGGAGCGGACATCGTGCAGTTCGACGAGCCGGTGCTGACGGAGATACTGCTGGCGGGAAAATCGGCGACGCGGACGTTCATGTGCGCGGCGCTGGCGGCGGCTTCGAGCCCGGAGGGCGAGCTGGAAAAAGCGGTGGACCTGATGAACCGCGTCGTGGAGGGGATTGAGGGACCGACGATGGCGGTGCACGTCTGCCGCGGCAACTGGAGCAAGAACGAGGAGGTGCTGCTGGCCGGCCCCTACGACGACCTAATGCCGTACCTCAGCCGGATGAAAGCAGGGCAGTTCGTGCTGGAATATGCGACGCCGCGAGCCGGATCGCCGCGCGCGCTGCAAGAACTGCCGCAAAGCGCGCAAATCGGGTACGGGGCGGTCAACCCGCGAACCAGCGCAGTGGAAGACGCCGAGGACATCGTGGCGCGAGTTCGGGAGTTAGAAAGGTTTATTGCCCCGGAGCGCGTTTACCTGAATCCCGATTGCGGGTTCGGGACGTTCGCGGAGCGGCCGGTGGCGGACAGCCTGACGGCCAGGGGGAAACTCCACGCTCTAGCGCAGGCAGCCAAGACACTGCGACGGAGGTAAGCAACGTCAATCTTTTTTTCTGGCGAAGGAACGAACGAGATTGACGAACTCCCAGATCTGGGTTTCCTTGGCACGCTCTCCTTCGCCGGGCATTTTCCCCTTGCCCTTGGAGATGATGTAGAAGAGCTCGCCGTCGGTCATTTTCTCGAGCGAAGCCGGGTCGCGCCAGTCTTTCAATTCCAGTTTCATGTCGGCAGCGAGGTCGCCCTTGCCGTCGCCTTCCTTGCCGTGGCACATGGCGCAATCGAAGCCGTAAACGCGCCGGGCTTCGGTGAGCCCGGCGGGAGTGGGCTTCACCGGGTTCGTTTTCTTCACATATTCCTGGGGGACGCCCGACGAACCTCCCGGCTGCTCCTGGGAACGATGCGTTGCGAACGCACTGAGAGCGAAGGCCGCGAGAGCCGCGAGGACATAACGCATGGTAGCCTCCTGGACCAAACGAGGAGTGACCGCAACCTGTCTGGCAGGATTCTACCCTTTTCGCGCAAAGAAGAAAGCGCCGGAACGCACGGCTCGAGGCGTTATGGCATGTCGCGCCAGTTGGCGCCGGACTTGATGTCCACTTTCAGCGGAACCTTCAGTTCGTAGACGCCTTCCATCTCTTCGCGAACGAGCGAGGAGAGCGCGGCGCGTTCGCCGGGCGGCAGCTCGAAAAGCAGTTCGTCGTGGACCTGGAGCACCATGCGCGCGGCGAATTTTTCCGCGGCGAGGCGGCGGTCAATGGAAATCATGGCGAGCTTGATGAGGTCGGCGGCGGTGCCCTGGAGGGGCGAGTTGAGCGCGGTGCGCTCGGCGAAGTTGCGCATCTGCATCTGCGGCGCGGTGATTTCCGGAATGGGGCGAATGCGGCCGAAAAGGGTTTTGGCGAATCCGGTGCGGCGCGTTTCGGCGAGGGTGCGATCGAGGTACTCCTTCACGCCGCGGTAGCGCTGGAAATAGGCGGCGATGAACTGCGCGGCCTCTTTCTGCGGAATGCCGAGCTGCTGCGCCAGGCCGAAAGCGGAAAGGCCGTAGATGATGCCGAAGTTGATGGCTTTTGCCGCGCGGCGATGGTCGGGGGTCTGCGCGAGGGGGCCGACGCCGAAGACTTCCTGGGCCGTGCGGGCGTGAATATCTTCGCCGGAGCGGAAGGCCTCGATGAGGACCGGGTCGCCGGAAAAATGCGCCATGATGCGCAGCTCGATCTGGGAGTAATCGGCGGAAAGGAGGATCTTCCCTTGGGGCGCGGCGAAGGCGGCGCGAATCTGCCGGCCGAGCTCGGTGCGCACGGGGATGTTCTGGAGGTTGGGATCGGAGGAGCTGAGGCGGCCGGTGACGGCGCCGGTCTGGCTGAAGGAAGTGTGCACGCGGTCCGTGCCGGGGTGGAGGAGCCTGGGCAGGGCGTCCACGTAGGTGGACTTGAGCTTGGCGACCTCGCGGTACTCGATGATTTTCCCGGGGAGTTCGTGCTGCGCGCGGAGCTCCTCGAGGATTTCCGCGGCGGTCGAGCGCACTTTGCCCCGGCCGCGGCGGGAAGGGGGCTGGAGGTTGAGCTTGTCGAAGAGGATTTCGGCGAGCTTCAGCGGTGAATTGATGTTGAATTCCGCGCCGGCGAGCGTCCAGATTTCCTTTTCGAGGCGGCGCAGTTCTTTTTCCATGGCCGCGGACATCGCGGAGAGCGCGTGAGGGTCCACGTAAACTCCGAGCCGCTCCATCGAGGCGAGAACCGGCGCGAGCGGCAGGTCGATTGTTTCGTACACGGAAGCAAGGTGCTGCTCTTCGACGAGCGCGCGCAGGACCGAGGCGAGGCGGAAGAGCAGCGCGGCGCGCTCGCCGGGGGCGGCGCCGGGCGAAACGTTGAGGTAGCGCAGGGCGACGTCCTGAAAGCTGTGGTTGGCCGTGGTGGGGCGCAGCAGAAAAGAGTAGAGCTGGGTGGCGTGCCGAAGATTCGCAATCGGCCCGGCGAGAAGGCAGAGGAGCTTGGCGTCGTGGACGATCTTGGGGCGCGCGGCCTCGGCGAGGAGCGGCGCGAGCGCGGCGAGGGCGTCCTGTTTTTCGTCGAGCCAGACCGCGCGGCCTTCGGCGGCAGACGGCGCGACTTCGATGGAAGCGATGCGCGAGCCGAAGCCGTCGGACTCGCGGCCGCCGGATTCGAGATTGAACCAGACGGCGACGGGCTGCGCGGGCGGGAGTTTGGCGAGGTAGGAGCGAAATTCGGCGGGTGAGGCGAGCTGGGCAAGGTCGGCGGGCTCGAAGGGAGCGGCGGCCGCGGGGACACCGGGCGCAGGCGCGGCAGCGGCCGGCGGCTGCGGCAGCTCCTTGAGGAGCGAAGTGAAATTGAGCTCGCGATAAAGGTCCGCGAGGGCCATGGCATCGGGTTCGCGGCGCTCGAGGTCGGCGAGATTGAGGGGCAGAGGCACGTCGGTGGCGATGGTGGCGAGCTGCTTCGAGAGCAGGACCTGCTCGCGCTGCTGCTGAAGGGCCTCGCGGTAGCGCTTGTTGGAAACTTCGGCGGCGTGATCGAGTGCGCTTTCGACGCTGCCGTACTTGCGGATAAGCTCGGTGGCCCCTTTTTCCCCGATGCCCTTTGCTCCCGGAATGTTGTCGATGGTGTCGCCCATGAGGGCCATGACGTCGATGACTTTCTCCGGCGGGACGCCCATGAGCTCTTCGACTTTGGCCGAGTCCACGAGGACGTCGGTCTTCATGCCGCTCGAGCCGGTGCGCAGGACGCGGACATCCTCGCCAACGAGCTGCATCATGTCCTTGTCGTTGGTGACCAGGGTGACGTCGAGGTTTTTCGCGGCGGCCTGGCGGGCCATCGCGCCCAGGACGTCGTCCGCTTCGTAGCCCTCGAATTCGAGAATGGGAAGGCGCAGGGCTTCGCAGAGGCGGCGGACGAACGGAAGCTGCTGGGAGAGCTCGTCGGGCATGGGCGGACGCTTGGCCTTGTACTTCTCGAAGAGCTTGTCGCGGAAGGTGGGACCCTTGGTGTCGAAGACGATGCCTACGTAGTCCGGCTGGTAGTCCTTGAGGATGCGGCGAAGGATGTTGCCGAAGAGGAAGGGAACCTTGGTGGGGATGCCGGAGGCGGTGCGCAGGCGGTCCATGGGGGCGTAGAAAGCGCGGTAAACGTGGGCCATGGCGTCCACGAGGAAGAGTTTTTTGCGCGCGGCGGGCATGCGCGGGGAGTATAGCAAAGCGCGGCGAAACGCCCCGGAGCGCGCGGACGCGAGGCGCGCGGATGCCGCTGTGGAGCCTTACGACCGCGGCGCAGAGACGACCAGCAGAAGCCGCGTGCCGGTGTCGAGGCGGACAAGCGGGCCTTCGGAGCGAACGACGGGGACGGTCGGCTCCGACGGGCCGGCGGCAAGGGTCAGGCCGCGCATCTGGACGACGCCCTTGGTGGTGTGCGCGAGCTGGCCTGGAGCGGGAATGTTGCCGCCGGGCGCGGAGGCAGCGGAACCCGGCCCGGAGGAGGAACCGGAGCGAGGCGTGGGATTGCTCGCGCCGCCGGGTGTGTTCCCCGCAGCGGCGTTTTCGGCGGCCGCCGAGGATTGGTTGCCCGCGGCAGCGGCGGCACCGACGGCGTTGTTGATGGTGCCGCCGGCGGCAATGAGCGTCGGCGTGCGGCCGAGCGGAGAGCCTCCGCCGGAGCCCCCGCCCGAAGAGGCCGGAGAAGAGTCGCCGCCACCGAAACTCTGCGCCAAGCCGATTTCCATGGGCGGAGCAAGGGCCTGGGGCACCGCGGTGAGCGCGACTTCAGCGCCGGAAGGCAAAACCGCTCTGTCGAACTGGAAGGCGAGCGCGGATTCGGCCGCTCCGCCGGAGCGGGCGGAGGCGGAAACGACGTGGCCCGTGAGTCGCGCGTTCTT
>DASPOW010000353.1:0-4994 GCA_035625855.1 Candidatus Methylomirabilota bacterium
CTGTGGCTTGTGATTCTCGAGTGGCTGCGCCCCGGAGGCTCGCGGCCGGGACCGCGGGTCATCGCCGGAGTCCTTCTGGGATTTGCGGGACTGGCGCTGCTCGTCGGACCTGCGCAGCTGGGTGGCGCGAAGCGCGTTGACCTGATCGGTGCCGCGGTGCTGGTCGCCGCGTCGTTCAGTTGGGCCTGCGGCTCGCTCTACTCGAGACACGGCGCCCTGCCCGCTTCGCCGTTTCTGGGAGTGGCCATGCAAAGTCTGGCGGGCGGCGCCGCGCTTTGGATTCTCGCCGCCTTTCTCGGCGAGTGGCGCGCGTTCCACTTTTCTGCCGTGAGCCTGCGTTCCGGCGTGGCGCTCGTCTATCTGATTGTGTTCGGGTCGGGGCTGGGTTTCACCGCGTATCTCTACTTGCTGAAGAACTCGACGCCTTCCCGCGTCGGCACGTACGCCCTCGCAAATCCCGTCGTGGCGCTTTTCCTGGGCTGGGCCCTTGCAGGCGAGTCGGTTACCCTGCGGACCGGGCTCGCTTCTCTCGTCATCCTCACCGCTGTTCTGCTGGTCATTACCGCGCCGCACGGAGGCCGGGCCCACGCGGAAGACGCCATTCCCGCTCCCGGCGAAGCCTGAGAGCGGCCAGTTTGGCGCACCAATTCGGATAGATTTGCATTTCGAACTGCGCTAGCTTTGGGGCTCGGACGCATCGATTCATGGAACGCGGCAGAGAGCACACACGACAGCCGAAAGACGGGAACGCCGATCGATACTGGCGCGCGGTCCTGGCGCGCGACCCGCACTGGGACGGCAAATTCGTTCTGGCCGTTCTCTCGACGCGAATCTATTGCCGCCCATCCTGCCCCGCGCGGCGGCCCCTGCGGCGCAACGTGCAATTCTTCGCGCGCCCGGAAGAAGCGGAGCGGAGCGGCTTTCGGGCCTGTCTGCGCTGCCGGCCCAGAGAGGCCTCGAGCGCCGTGACCCTCGTACAGCGCGCGGCTCGCGAGCTTCGCGCGAACCAGGGCGACGGATTCCACCTGGGCGAGCTTGCGAGGACCCTCCAAACGTCGTCCGGAATCCTGCGGCGCGCTTTCCGGCAAACGACGGGACTCACGCCCGCGGCTTTCGCCGACGCCCTGCGGCTGGGTCGTCTCAAAAAGGAACTTCGCGGCGCGCGTAACATAGCCGACGCCATCTACGGCACTGGATTCGGCTCGTCCAGCCGCGTCTACGAACGCAGCAACGCGAAATTGGGAATGACGCCGGCGTCCTATCGCCGGGGAGGAGAAGGAATGAAAATTCAGTATGTCGTCGCGGGCTCGGACCTTGGAAAAGTCCTGGTGGGAGCGACGGAGCGCGGCATTTCGGCGGTGTATCTGGGGGATTCCGAAAAGGCCCTGTCGGCGGAACTCCGCCGCGAGTATCCCCGCTCGGAGATCACGCCCGCCGGCCGTCCTTTTTCGAAATGGGTCGGAGAAATCGTGCGCCGCGTCGAAGGCGTCCCGGCACGCATGGATCTGCCCCTCGACGTCCAGGCCACGGCGTTCCAGCGGCGCGTCTGGCAGGAACTGCAGAGCATTCCCTTCGGCGCGACGCGGACCTACGCCCAGGTGGCGCGTGCCCTGGGCCGGCCCGGCGCGGTGCGCGCTGTGGCTCGGGCTTGCGCGACCAATCCTGTTTCGGTCGTCGTGCCCTGCCACCGCGTCGTCCGCAAAGACGGAAACCTTGCGGGATATCGCTGGGGAGTGTCGCGCAAAGAGCGCCTGCTTGCGCGGGAGCGCGGAGCCGCGCAAGCATAAGGATAATCCCGCAAAAACGCTTCGAGAGAGCCGCCCGCGTTACGCGCGCGGCTTGATGACCGTCGTGCCCTTGGGCCAATCCGCCTTGAAGCGGGAATCGGCGAGCTTCCCGTTCAGCGTCGCGTTTTTATAGTGAAACAGAAAATAGTCGCCGGACCCGGTTTCAAAGAATTTCTGCTGCACCGGAATCCACGACGCCTCGTCAATCCACATGTGTATCCTCGAAATCTGCCGCCGCACGGACTCGGAGATGGGAGTCAGTTCGACAACGACGGTCTTCCGGCTGTCGATCGTCTCCTCGCCCAGAACCGTAAGCAGATAGCCCTTCTTCAAGTCCTCGCCTTTGGTGCCGAATCCCAGCAGGACGTACTGATCCACCATCGCCTTGTTCTTGCCGAGGTCGTATTCCTCGACGCGGTTGATCTTCGGCGTGTAAACGTACAGGGAGTTGCCCGCGCGCAGAATCGTTTTGGGGTCGGGTTTCTGAATCTCGATGCGCATCTTCTCGTCGCGCCGGACCAGGATGGTTCCGGTCTCAATCGAAGTGTCCTTGACGACTTCCGTGTACTTGGTATGTTCCAGGTCCGCGCTCAGCGAACGGAACTGGCTCGCCGAACGGTTCATCTGCTGCACGACGTCGTCCGCCGTCAACCGGGACGGGCCTTGCGCCAGGCAAACGGCTCCGGTGAAAAGCAAAACCCCCGCGATACACGCCGCCGTGAAGCCGTGATTTGAGCGTCGAAAACGCAACAACTCCCCCGAATCATAAACACAGGAACGCCGCGGCGTTGCCCCGCCGCCGTGAACCGCGCGAAATCGGGCGGGAGCGGCTTGCAGGTCCGGGTTGCGCCCGCTCAGCGTTCTATCTGTACATCGTACCCGATGACGACGCCTTGCGCATCCCGCGTCGCCTCGATGCGTAGGATTTGGAATTTCTGCCCGCGAAGCTCGTTCACCGAGGATTGCAGCGCCTTGTGCAGGTCGTTGGACAGTTCCGGCGTGCGCGCCGGAGGCGCCAGCACCCGCGCGTCCACCCGGTAAATCTCCTTCCGCCCCTCGCTCGAAACCAGCGTCACAAGCCCCGGCCCGGCCTTCAGCCCGACCTCCGGCTGGTCGCGGAACCACTGCCGGGGCGTCGCCAGTACAAAGACCAGAATCGCCGCCACCGCCAGGTCATACTGCCACGTGCCGCGCTCGTACGACCAGAAAACCGTCCGCTTCAGAAGCTGCCACGCCGCTCCCATTCAGTCCGCCGGCACGCCGTCCACGATGACCCCGTCGCGCATGTGCACCACGCGGTCGAAGTACGCCGCCGCCTCCGGATTGTGGGTAATCATCACCACCGTCTGGCCCAGCTCCTTGTTGAGCTGCCGCAGCATTCCCAGCACCACCTCGGAGTTCTTCGTGTCCAGGTTCCCCGTCGGCTCGTCCGCCAGCAGAATCTTCGGCTCGTTGATGATTGCCCGCGCGATGGCCACGCGCTGCTGCTCGCCGCCGGAAAGCTCCCCCGGCTTATGGTGCATCCGCCCCGCAAGCCCCAGCATGTTGGTCACGACGTCGAAGCGGTGCGGATCGAAGCCGTCGCCGTGAATGTACTGGGCGATGGCGATGTTCCCTCGCGCCGTCAGCGTGGGCAGGAGATTGAAGCGCTGGAACACGAAGCCGATCTTGTGCCGCCGCAGCTTGGTGCGCTCGGAGTCGCTCATCGCCGTCAGGTCGTTGCCGTCCACCAGCACGCGGCCGCGGCTCGCCCGAGCGAGCCCGCCGATTACGTACAGCAGCGAAGACTTCCCGCAACCCGAAGGCCCCATGACGGCCACTGATTCCCCGGGCAGGACCGAAAAGTCCACCCCCCGCAGCGCCGGGACCTCCACCTTTCCCGTGCGGTAGAGCTTCCACAAACCTTCGGTTTTCAGAATGGGTTCCAAGCTCGTCGCTGCCGTGCAAAACTCCTGCCTGAACGAGGGTATTGTAGCCGCGAATTCCATGCGTGCATAGACCGCCGCCGCGAGTCCTTGCACGCCATGTGCCGCGGCCCATGTGGCAACCCGCCGCATTTCAACGGGAAAGGGAACGCCACCCGGAGATGGCATGCCGCTTCCGCCCGCCAGGTGAAGCCAAACTTCGCCTTAGCCGGGCCCTGGCCGCCCTCCGCCTTCGACCGCCTGCAGGGCGTACCGGAGTGGCGGCTCGGCGGTGTATTCTTAACGCCTATCATCGGTCCTCAAGGCTTTCCAAATGTGGCGCGGGAGGGTGTTATGGGAAAAATCAACTGGGGACGCGTCGTCCTATGCGGGCTCGTGACCGGCGGAGTCTGCATGGCTCTCACGGCGCCTGTCTTTCTATTGGCTCTCCGCGAGAGCGAGTACGTGCAGGCATTGCATACAGCTCGCGCGGCCGCTCAACCGCGAGTGGAGCCCTTGCTGATGGCGACCCCTTTGAACTTTGCGGCCGGCATCTGGATCATGTGGCTCTACGCCGCCATCCGCCCGCGCTATGGTCCCGGGCCGAAGACCGCGGCATTGGCTGGGATCGCCGGGTGGTTCGCCGTCGCCCTCATTGAGTTTGAGTTGGCGTTGCTGCTTCTGCTTCCTATTTCACTTGGCGGGCTCGCCGCACCTCTTGGCGTAGCTCTGCCCGCCATGGTCCTGGCGGCGGTGGTAGGCGCCTGGCACTACAAGGAATAAGGCGGCGACGCACGCTTCTCGACCGGCCTCTGTAATGCCCTTTAGAAAACTTGCAGTTTCTCTGTTTCTTTCAGAGACCCTTCCGATTTCTCTTGACGGATCTGGTATCTCTATAGTAATATTTTGCATGTTAACGCCCTGGGTATCGTCGGTCGTCCCCTCTGCTACTGCTAAGCCCTTTCGATTCCGCAGTTCCGCGCACCCCTTCTCGCAAACCCTCTGCAATCAATACGTTCGCGGCCCTCGCGGATCTGCGCATTCTAAAGGAGTTACAGTCGCGCAACTTCTCCCGCAACTCCTTCATTTTCATCACTTACAGACCCCTCCCGTAAGTGCACAGAACACAGGGCTTATAACCCCTGTGGAATCCGCATGTACGCAAAATGCCTCTCCTAAACCCTTTAGAATGCGCACTTGCGGAAAAAGCCGGAGGGAGGGTTTGCGGCCGGGATCAGTCGTAGGCCAGGGCTTCAACCGCGTCCTTGCGCGTAGCCATCCAGGCTGGGTAACTGGCGCCGAG
>DASPOW010000354.1:0-2400 GCA_035625855.1 Candidatus Methylomirabilota bacterium
TCGGGCGAGCCGTTGCGCGGCGCGGGGGCGTGGCCGTGCGGTCCGGCGAAGGCGATCGCGGCGCGGAATCGCGCGGCGATGTTTGCGTTGTTGCCATAATGACCTCCAAGAGAACATGAAGCGTGGGACCTAATACTGACGGGACGCGACGACAGCGGCGGCAAGCCCGCTACGCGGCCAGGCCGCCCTTCGGCTTCTCTCAGGGCAAGCCGCACTGCACATGAGCGTGCGCGGTATCTAAACCACTGGTTTAGTTGGCATTGCGGAAGCACGGGCCACGGTGACGCATGTATAATGGCCCTCTCCGAAAAGCACGCAAGGAGGTAGAAATGTCTCTTCGAGGAAAGACTGCGCTCATCACCGGCAGCTCGCGAGGCATCGGGCGCGGGATCGCACTAAAACTGGCGGAACACGGCGTCAAGACCGCGATTCACTATCACAGTCAGTCAGACGCGGCGAACGAGACTCTGGCGAAAGTCCGGGCATGCGGCGGGGACGGGTTCGTTGTCCAGGCGGACGTGACTCGGCCAGACGAGATCCGTCAGCTCTTCGGCCGGATTGAGCGGGAGTTTGGAAAGCTCGACATCCTGGTGAGCAACGCGCGGCCGGAGCTCAGCGCGTTCTATCAACCTCCGATGGACCTCACCCTGGATCAGTTACGCGCGGCGCTTGACTCTCAAGCGCAAGCATTTTTACTCGAGGCGCAGTTGGTGAGCCGGATCATGCCGGACGGTGGGCGAATCATTGCAATCAGTTATTCGCCAAGCGGCCTTACGGGAAGTTGGCAGCCTTGGGTCGGAATGGGTGCGGCTAAAGCGGCGCTGGATTCGCTGGCGCGCTATTTTGCAGTAGCCTTGGCCAAGCGTGGGATCACCGTGAATGTGATTAGTCCGGGCGCCACAGAAGATAGTGTCGTGGGCCGACTCCCAACTGAAGTGTTCAGCGCAATCAAGACGTGGCACGAAAGCGGGTGGACACCCATGGGCCGCGTAGGGACTCCGGCGGACGTCGGCAATGCCGTAGTATTGTTCTGCATGGACGAAGCCGGCTTCATCACTGGACAAACCGTGCACGTGGATGGTGGAGGGTCCATTATGGATCCCGTGTTCCCGCTCGAAATCCAGCGGGGATAGGCGATTGGCGGATGCCTAGGGGCCGCCAAGCTGCCCTTCGTCCCTCCGGGCAAAAAAGACCGCGGCGCTAGACGTAAACCTCAACCGCGCGCCGAGGCACGGCAGGGACTCACGCACTTCCGTAAGCCATTGAGAACACGGGTGTTACGCTTTCCCTTCGCTGGTACTTCTGGGCGGAAATTGTGACTCTTGTACTATTCCTCGGATTGGAGTCCATCGGTAAATTCGAGCCATCGGGGCAAGCCGAAAGCAGAGCTTGGGGCACCCCTAGAGACCGCGAAATTACTGAGGGAATGGCAACCATGGAATCGAACGTCGCAATCCACGAGGCAAATCCGAAATCTTCCGGGGCCAACGCGCCCGGCAGTGCGAACTTCGTCGAGCGGCGCCGGCGTCGGCGCGCCAAGATTACGGCGCAGCTTCACGTCCGCGTGGCCAACTCGACCGAGGCATTCGAGGAAGTTTGCATGACGGTCGACGTCTCGCGCGACGGCCTACTCTTCACCGCCAACAAGAGGGGCTATTTCGTCGGGCAGGCTCTCAACGTGACCTTCCCGTACTCGACCGACGGTGGCGCGATGAACCAGGCGCAGCCGGCGGACGTTGTGCGCGTCAGCGACGCTCACGGCGGAAAATTCCACGTCGCGGTGCAGTTCCAGGCCGCGGCCGTGCAGGCGAAAGACGCCGGAGCAAGCGGCGCGTTTTCGGTTGGTAGCAACGCGCAAGCGACGGAGAAGTCGCAGGCGATGGTGCTCGCTGTCGAGCCGGATATGAGAACCGCGGAAACAATGCGCGGGGTGCTCGGGCAGGACGGCTACAACGTCGTGGTCGTCGGCTCGGCGCAAGAGGCGCTGGACATTCTGCGGACCACGGTGCCGGCAGTGTTCATCGCCGAGGTCGAGGCGCAGGACATGTCGGGACAGGACCTCTGCCTGATCATCAAGCGCAACGAGAGATTGCAGCGCGTCCCCGTGATTCTGTTGACGCGATCGGCGCAGCCGGCCGACTACACCGCGAGCCATCAGCTTGGAGCCGTGGTTTGCATGGCGAAGCCGTTTCAGCCGGACCGGCTGTCGCACGTGGTGCGACTCGTCGCGCCGCCGCCGAAGATGAACAGCATTTACGGCGCGCCGCGCGCGATGGGTAGCTCGATCGAGCGTTCGCTGTAAGCGCCGCGCTTCGACGAGACCGATTCAACGATCCTCTTCCAACGCCCACCTTCGATTGCCAAAGGTGGGCGTTTTCTTTTGCGCAGCTCGTTCTCGCG
>DASPOW010000355.1:0-3531 GCA_035625855.1 Candidatus Methylomirabilota bacterium
AAGGCGTATCAGCTTCCTCCCGCGTTGCGCGGCGTTCCACGCTCCGGCGCCGCGGACACCATCGTTCCACTGCTCAACGGACTGGACCACGTCGCCCTGCTCCGGTCCCATTTCACCGCCGGCCAAGTTGTTCCCGGCACGATTGCCGTCGAAGCCGAGCGCGTCGCCCCCGGCCACATCATCCAGCGTTCGCCCTTTGCGCGCGTGGTGCTTTCCGCCACGGGCGAGGCGCAGTTGAGCGGTGTCGCTGGTCTTTTCCGCGCTGCGGGCTTCACCTGTGAATTTCAAGCCGGCGAAACGGCCGTGCTCTGGAGCAAGCTGGCCTTCCTCGCTCCGTTTGCGCTCGTTAGCACGGCCGCGGACATGAACAAGGAGCAATTCTTCGCCGACCCGGAATGGCGCGCGCGCCTCGAATCCGCCGTCCGCGAAGCCTGCGCCGTTGCTGCCGGAGAGGGAGCGCCGCTCGATGCCTCCAAGATTTTGGCCACCCTCGCCGCATTGCCCGGTCCAATGCGCAGTTCCATGCAGAAGGACGTTGCGGCGGGGCGCACTCCCGAACTCGACGCCATCGGCGGAGCCATTGTCCGCGCCGGCGCGCGGCACGCCGTCCCCGTGCCGGTCATTCAGGGGCTCGTCGCGACAATCGGCGCGCGCGCCGCTGCGTCCCGGTAGCGTTTGCTAGTCGCCCGCCGCGCGTCGCTTGCGCTTCCAGACGTAGTCGCGCCGCACCCGCGACTTGTGCTTCTTCACCTGCGATTCAAGTTCCGCGAAGGCTTCCCGGCAGCTCCGGTCCATCTCCGCGTTCGTCGCCGTGGCATGCAGGGTCCCCGTGGGAAGCGACAGGTTCAGTGAGCAAGCGTTCGCAACGCCGTGGCCGTTCTTGGAGAACACTCCGTGGAGCTGCACGAGATCGGGCGAATAAGTCTTCAGCAGCCTGCTTAATTTCCCTGCCAGCCTTTGAATCTCATCTTCGACTTCCTTTTGCGCCACGACATGGCGGTAGGTTATCCCGATTTTCATGAGTGCACCTGTAGGAAGGGTTGGAAAAGAATGAAGCGAGGCAGCTCGTAGGTCTGCACCGCATAATGCACGCAGCATAGCAACCTGCTCCGCGCGAGGCAATGGTACTTCCGCGCAGTTCGCTGCGTCCGGCCCGGGTTGACACACTGCCGCGCCGTTCCCTACTCTCGATGCATCCGACGTTCGCGCCGTAACGACGCCTTGACCGCCAAGTCCAGCCGCCGGCGAAACCCGGCTCCCCCAGCGCACCCGCGGCCGCAGTTGCGCATCGGTCCTGCTGGGTGGTCGTACCCAGACTGGGCCGGCGTCGTCTATCCCGGCCGAAGGCCTGCCGGTTTTCACGAAGCCGCATATCTCGCCGAGTTTTTCGACGTCATCGAAATCAACTCGTCCTTTTACCAGCCCATCCGCCCGGAGCACGCGCTCCTGTGGCTCGAACGCGTCTCCGCCAATCCACGTTTTCTCTTCACCGCCAAGCTCTGGCAGCGCTTCACGCACGATCCAAGTCCCAACTCCGAGGACGAACGCGCGGTCCGCGGCGGTTTCGACGTGCTTCGCGAAGCCGGCAGGCTCGGCGCTGTCCTGCTGCAGTTCCCTTTCTCCTTTCATCGCAGCCCGGAGACGATGCTCTACCTCGAAACCCTGCTCCGTCGCTTCTCGGACTATCCCCTCGTCGTCGAAGTCCGCCACGCCTCCTGGCGCGCTCGCGAAACGTTCGACCTGCTCCGTGAACGCGGCGCCGGTTTCTGCAACATCGACCAGCCCGTCATCGGCCACTCGCTTGAGCCTTCCGCGGAAGCCACTTCCGCCGTCGGCTACGTGCGCCTTCACGGGCGCCGTTACGACACCTGGTTCTCCGACGACGCGGCCCTTCCGCCCCACGAGCGCTACAACTACCTCTATTCTCAGCAGGAACTCGCCCCCTGGGTCTCTCGCATCCGCAAAGTGGCCGAGCACGCCCCGCGAACTTTCGTCGTGGCCAACAACCACTACCTCGGCAAAGGCGTGGTGAACGCCCTGCAGTTGATCAGCCTTCTCAAAGGAGAAAAAGTGAAAGTGCCGGAGACGCTGCGCCAGCACTACCCGCAACTCGAAGCCATCGCTTCCGAGCCGCCCGCCGAGCCGACCCTCTTCCCGCTCGCCTTGCCCAAACCCCGGCCTTGAAACCCGGGCTTTACCGTGTCGGCGCGTTCCACATCCTCGCTCGTCTTGTGCGGTCGGCCCGTGCCGCAATGAAAGCCCGCATCCGGCCCTCCGCTGGAAGCGCGCCGCGACTGCCAGCGTGTCTGCCTTGACAAGGGGCAGCCGCCGTCCTATGCTACGCTACGTAGCGTATCGTTATGAAACAAGCACCGCTGATGCGCCCCTCGCTGCCCGAGCCCGGCTTCCGCCGCCGCACCGGGACTCGTCCTCGCGTGCTCTCCGCCGCCGCGCGCATTCTCCGCCGGGACGGCTTTGCCGGCCTCACCATGGAGCGCGTCGCCGCCGAAAGCGGTGCCGCGAAGACCACCCTCTACCGACGCTGGCCCACAAAGGCCGCTCTGTGCATGGATCTCTACCTCGACGTCGCCGGCCGCGAACTCCACGACCCGGACACGGGAGACGTCGCCCGAGATCTCGAACACATCCTTCTGTCCGTCGTGCGCCTCCAGACGCGCACCGTCGCGGGCCCCGCGTTTCTCGGCCTCATCGCCGAAGCACAGCTCAACCCGCAAAGCCGCTCTGCCTTCCTCGGCGAGTTTGCCGAGCGCCGCCGCGGAGTCACCTGTGCCGCTCTCCGCCGCGCGATTCGTCGCGGCGAACTTCGCCCTTCCACAGACGTTGACCTTGTCGTGGACGCCCTCGGCGGCGCCGTCACCTTTCGCCTCCTCCAGGGCCATGCCCCGCTCAACCAACGGTTCGCCGCCGCTCTCGTCGCTTTGGTCCTGAACGGGTGCCGTCCTCCAGGCGCCTCGCGCACGCAAAAAGTCTCCCGATGATTCGTCCCTGCACGGATGCCGACTTCGCCGCGATCCTCACCATCGTCAATGAAGCTGCACAGGTCTACCGCGGTGCGATTCCCGCCGACTGCTGGCACGAGCCTTATATGTCCCGGTCAAGCCTCGCCGCCGAAATCGCCGCCGGCGTGGATTTTTCCGGCTGGGAAGAGTCCGGCGCCTTGCTCGGCGTGATGGGTTTGCAGCGCGTCCGCGAGGTCACCCTCATTCGCCACGCGTATGTCCTATCCACGCATCAGGGGCGCGGCATCGGCGGCGTCTTGCTCGATGCACTCGCTGAGCAAACCACTGGGCCGCTGCTCGTCGGCACCTGGGCCGCCGCGACCTGGGCCATCCGTTTCTACCAGGGCCATGGCTTCCGCCTCGTTTCCCCCGAAGAAAAAGACCGTCTGCTCGATGCCTACTGGACCATCTCCCTGCGCCAGCGCGAAACCTCCGTGGTCCTCCTCCACCACCCTGCCGCTCGCCCCTCTCCCAAGGCCGAACCTGGAAGTACGTGAGCTCGGGGCCCCGC
>DASPOW010000356.1:0-2134 GCA_035625855.1 Candidatus Methylomirabilota bacterium
CAATCTCCTCGTCGGCAACGAGGAGAACGCGCCGGCGTTGGAGATGACGCTGCTCGGGGCGACGCTGGAGTTCACAGAGAATACGGTCGTCGCCATCACAGGATCCAGTTGCGAATGCAAAATCGGCCACGATCGAGTGCCGGTCAATGCCGCGACCGAGCTGCCTGCCGGGGCAGTCTTACAATGTGGGAGCATGACGACCGGTGCTCGTTGCTATCTGGCTGTGCAGGGCGGATTTGACGTCCCATTGGTGATGGGCAGCGCGTCAACTTTTGTCGCCGCCCAATTCGGAGGATTTCAGGGACGCCGATTGCAGGCCGGTGATCTACTGCAGGTTGGGAAGCATGGCCCGTCTGTTGCCCGCGCATTACGTCCCGGAGCGCTCGAGGCGCTTCATCGCCAGGCTCCACTGCGCGTGACCAAAGGCGCGCAGCAGGATTGGTTTGGGCCGGAGGCATTCGGGAAGCTATTTTCCAGTACTTACATCGTCAGCGTGCAGTCGAACCGCAGCGGCTTGCGCCTGCAGGGAGAAACTGTACGGCCACGCGAGCAGTCGCAGCTCCTGACCGACGGTATTCCGCTTGGGGCGATTCAGGTGCCGCAGGATGGGCAGCCGATCATCCTGTTCGTGGACCAGCAGACCACAGGCGGCTATCCCAAGATCGCCAACGTCATCATGGCGGACATGCATCACGTGGGCCAGCTACGGCCGCACGAACAGGTGCGCTTCCAGGAGGTACCAATCCCTCACGCGATCTCGCTCCTGAAGGAACAGGAAATCTGGTTGCAAAACGCTTTTGTTACTTAGCAGCGCCGCCGTCCCGGCAGCAGCAGGAGGCTGGCGCTACAATTAAGTCATGGAAGACATCCTCATCGACATCAACTCCGACCTCGGCGAATCTCCCGAAGCGCTGGCCAGCGGCGCCGACCTCGAGCTGATGCGTTACATCACATCCGCAAACGTTGCCTGCGGTGGCCACGCCGGCGACGAGCACACGATGCGGCAAACGGTTGAGGCGGCGAAGAAGCTGAATGTCGCCGTCGGCGCACACCCAAGCTATCCCGATCGCGAGAATTTCGGACGGCTGGAATCGGCCATGCCGCCCACAGCCCTCGAAAGCTCGGTGCGGGAGCAGATCGCTGCGCTGGCTAAGGTGGCGGAACGGTTCGGCTTACGCCTCCTTCACGTGAAGCCACATGGCGCCCTTTATCATGCGACGAATAAGGACCGGGAGGTTGCGCTGGCTGTGGGCCGCGCGGTGCAGGCGGTCGATCCGCGTCTCATCATGGTTGGGCAGGCGGGAGCGCGTGCGCTCGAAACGTGGCGCGCCATGGGCCTCCGCTGCGTCGCTGAAGCCTTCGTCGACCGCGCTTATGAGAGCGACGGCACCCTGCGCAAGCGAACTCTGCCCGGGGCCCTGCTCGAAACTCCCGACCGTGCTGCGCGGCAAGCATTGGATATCGCCCTGCGTCACACAGTCGTCGCCGGCGACGGCTCGGAACTACCGCTGACCGCGCAGACGGTCTGCATTCACTCCGACACACCGGGCGCCGCTGCGATCGCCCGCGAGGTACACCAACGGCTCGAGGCCAGGGGCGTCAAGGTCCGAGCCCTTTCAATCTGAAGCGCAGTTCCTCGCAATCCCGCTCTGGCAGCCGGTTACGGAGGGCCGCAACCGTCCTAGTGTCCCATCGCACGTGCCAAACGGCACTTCGGGGTGACACGCCAAGCCGCTCCTCAGGTTAACTTAGAACCAAGGCCGGAGTTCGCAGGTCTGGCCGACAGGCACGTATTCGTCAGCACGAGGGAGACTCGATGCATACTTCCGACATACCTGGCACGTTTCGGCGCAGCTCGCGTGTGCCTATGGCCCTCCCCGTAACCATCATCAGCCTGGAGCCCAAAGCCCAGTTTTTGGAAACTTGCGAGACCCTGGTAATCAGCGCGCACGGTTGCGCGATGCTTTCGCCGATCCGGCTGGAGGCCGGCGTGCCCTTGCAGTTCCGGGTCAACAACGGCAGGCAGACCACGGCCCATGTGGTGGACTGCCAGCCCCTCGGTTCCGACCAACCGGGTTGGAAAGTGGCCGTGAAGCTCGACCTTCCGGGAAACTTTTGGGGCTTGAGCTCGTGC
>DASPOW010000357.1:0-3623 GCA_035625855.1 Candidatus Methylomirabilota bacterium
CTGGTGGATTTCGCGCCCTATCTTTTCCGGGGGAGGCTGGCCGGTTTTCTCACGAGGCTCAGCGCCACCGGGCTTGCCAACGTGACGAGCGGCGGCGGCCAGGTGCCCGCGTTTCGCGTCGGCCCGCTGTCATAAACCCCGCTGGCCGGAACCTCTTCGCAAAGAAGCCCGGGGAATGCCTTAGAATAGAATAATGCCTTTCGGAGCCGCACAACCGGAGTTGATGCCCGGCGCGCGCAACGCCATCGAGACATGTCTCGCCGTGCAGCCCGGCGAGCGCGTCGCGCTGATCGCCGACGAAGCCAGCCGCTCTGTCGCCGCCAGCCTTGCGGCCGCGCTCCGCGAGCGTGGAGCCTTTTGGCGCGACTTGCTTCTCGAGGAATTGGGCCCGCGTCCCATGAATGCCGCGCCCGGACTGGTCCTCGAAGCGCTCCGCGCTGCCGACGCGGGGATCCTCTGCGTGCAGCCGCAGCCCGGCGAGCTGCCCATGCGCATGGCCATCGTCAAAACCGTCGAGGAGCGCCAGGTCCGCTACGCCCACATGATCGGCGTGACCCCGCAGATAATGCAGCAGGGCATGCGCAGCGATTACCGGGCCGTGGACCGCTTGAGCGAGCGCCTTCGCCAGCGCATGCTTCGCGCGAAGACACTCAGCGTGAAAACGCCGGGGGGGACTTCCTTCACCGCGCGCTTCGACCCTTCGCTCGATTGGGTCAAAACCAGCGGCCTCATCAGCCCGCGCTACTGGTCGAACCTGCCCGCCGGCGAGGTCTTCACCGCCCCCGCCAGCGTGGACGGCACTTTTGTCTGCGATGCCTCCGCCGGAGACTACTTCAACATGAAGTACGGCGACCTCCAGCCGACGCCGCTGTGCCTCGAGATTCGCGGCGGCCGTCTGCTCGGTGCGGAGTGCGCGCGCAAGGATCTCCAGCGGGAGTTCTGGGACTATTGCCACACCGACGAAAACAGCAACCGCGTCGGCGAGTTGGCCTTCGGCACGAACCTGGGCCTGTCCGAAATGATCGGAGTTCTGCTCCAGGACGAAAAATTTCCCGGCGTGCACATTGCTTTCGGCGATCCCTACGGTAGTCAGACCCATGCCGACTGGAAATCACGCACGCACGTGGACGTGCTGACTCGCAATTGCGACGTCCGCATTGACGACGATCTGGTGATCGAGAAGGGCCACTACCGGTTCGACCGCCTCGGCCTCGCCTGAGCGGCCGGAGAATCCCTTTAGTAGAGCTTACCGACGTACTCGCGCATCTGGTGCTTCCAGTACGGCCAGTCGTGCCCGCCGTCGGGTCCCCAATTGTCGAGCGAGTGGCGAATGCCCCGGCTCGAAAGCACTTCCGAAAGGCGGTAGCTCCCGCTGCTGTCTTCCCACGGTCCCGTGCCCGTGGCGATGTGGATGTCGCACGTCGCCAGTTGCGCCAGCGCGTCCCGGTCGGAGAGGTTCGCCAGATAGTCGACGGGATTGTTGAAATAAAAATTGTCGTCGTACGCCCCGTCCATGAACCGCTTCAGGTCGTACAGGCCGGACATGGCGAAGCAGCGCTTGAAAACATCCGGGTGTTTGAAGAGCGAGTTGGCCGCGTGGTAGGCGCCGAACGAGGCGCCCATGGTCGCGATCGGCAAGCCGGGCGTCTTGCAGTCCTCCCAGATGAAGGGCACGACTTCTTCGCGAATGTAGGCGTCGAACATGGCCTGGAAATGACTGCGGTACGCCGGCGGCGCGGACTTGTTGTAGAAGCCATGGGAGTTGAGGGAATTGACGGAGAAGAACTTGATGCGGCCGGCGTCAATGAACTCGCCAAGCGCGGCGATCATCCCCTGATGCTCCAGTTCCCATTCGTCGCCTCCGCTTGTCGGGAAGCCCAAGAGCGGCGGTCCCCAATGGCCGTATACGGCCACGCCGTTTTCCATTCCCAGTCGGCTGGAGTACCAGCGAATGTAATTCCGGTGCATGGCGGAGGACGCGGGCAGCGATTATACTGATCGAGCCTCGCAAACCGAAGAAAAGGAGCCGCACCCGCATGACCGCAAGTCCGACCGTCGCACACCCCACCCCGGAACGCATTTTCAATACCCTGAACGCCTACCAGAACACCGCCGCGCTGAAGGCCGCCATCGAGCTGGACATTTTCACCGCCATCGGCGCGGGAGCGACGCAGCCGGCCGCCATCGCCGCCCGCGTCGGGGCAGCGGAGCGCGGAGTGCGCATTCTGTGCGACTACCTCACAATCTTCGGATTCCTCAGCAAGAGCGGCAACGACTACGCGCTGACACCGGAAAGCGCGATGTTTCTCGACCGGCGTTCGCCGGCCAACGTGGCTTCGATCGTCGGTTTTCTCGGGCAGCGGGAGGAATTGTCAAAGCAATTCGAGAAACTTACGGACGCGGTTCGCAAGGGCGGCTGCGCGACGCAGGACGGAGACAACACCAAGCCCAAGCCGGAATTCTGGGTGGCGTTCGCGCGCTCGATGGCGCCGATCACGATACCGGCCGCGAGGTTCCTGGCGGAACTGCTGCGGTCGGGGGATCGCAATCCATGGAAGGTGCTGGATATCGCCGCGGGCCACGGAATGTACGGAATCGCACTGGCCCAGGCAAATCCGTGGGCGCAGATCACGGCGCTGGACTGGGAACCGGTTCTGCAGGTGGCGCGGGAAAACGCGCGCGCCGCGGGCGTGGGGGACCGCTATACGCTGCAACCGGGAAGCGCCTTTGAAGCGAACCTCGGCCAAAACTACGACGTTGTCCTGTTGACGAACATCCTGCATCACTTCGACCCGCCCGCGTGCGTAAAGCTGTTGCGGCGGGTGCATGCCGCGCTTCGGCCCGGCGGGCGCGCTGTGACGCTGGAATTCGTTCCCAACGAAGACCGTGTATCGCCGCCGACGCCGGCCGCGTTCAGCCTCGTCATGCTTGCTTCGACGGACGCGGGGGACGCCTACACCGCGTCGGAGTACGGCCGGATGTTTCGCGAGGCAGGCTTTGCGGGCCTGACGCAGCATCCGGTACCCGGAATGCCGCAGCAAGTCCTGGTCTCGGAGAAGACCGCATGAAGGCCCGGCACAAAAGAAGAAAACGCAAAGCGCGCAAACCTGGAGGCGCGAACGACGCCGCGGCCCTGCGCAAGCACGTGGTGGACCTGCTCAAAGGCGGGGCGGCGCACGTCCGATTCGAGGATGCAGTGAACGGCTTCCCGGCGGGAAAACGAGGCACGCTTGCGCCCGGGTTGCCGCACACAGGCTGGCAACTGTTGGAGCACGTGCGGATCGCGCAGTGGGACATCCTGGAGTTCAGTCGCAACTCCAAGCATGTTTCGCCGAATTTTCCCGGGGGCTACTGGCCGAAGACCCCTCTGCCGCCGGACGATGCCGCGTGGGACAAGAGCGTGCGGGAGTTCCAGAGAGATTTGCGGGAACTTGTCAAGCTCGTCGAAAACCCGCGCACGGATATCTTTGCAAAGATTCCCCACGGCGACGGACAGACAGTCTTGCGCGAGGCCTTGGTCGCGGCCGACCACAACGCGTATCACCTGGGGCAATTGGTGGACCTGCGGCGGGCTCTGGGTGCCTGGCCGGAAGCCTGATCAGTAAGGGACGCGGTCGCCTTTT
>DASPOW010000358.1:0-3219 GCA_035625855.1 Candidatus Methylomirabilota bacterium
TGGCCGAGTTCATCAAGGAATGGTCGGCGAAGAGCGCGACGCGCGGGCTGACGGAGTTTCTCGATTACCTGGAATTCTACGAACAAGCGGGGGGAACGCTGGGGCTCGAGAACGAGGAGGATCCGCGGAACGCCGTGAAGCTGATGACCGTGCACGCGGCCAAGGGGCTGGAGTTTGCGCACGTGTTCATCCTGCGGGTTAACCGGGGAATGTTCCCCGCCAACGAGCGGCCGCGCACGTTCGAATTTCCCGTGGAGCTGATGAAGGACGAAAAGCCGGAAGCGAATTTTCACATTCAGGAAGAGCGGAGGCTGTTCTACGTGGCGCTCACCCGGGCGCAGGAGCGGCTGACGATCACCACACTGGCGGAAAAGAGGGGGAAAATACCGCAGTTCATCGAGGACATTTTGATGGACGCGGGAGTGAAGCGGCGAGACATCCTGCAAATGGCGCCCGCGCTTCCGCCGGAGAAAAAAAACGAGACGCCGCGGGAGAAGCCGCCGGAAGCGGAGCTGAGCCTTTTCCCGGCCCCGAAGGGCCCGGCGAAGATTTTCTCCCGCGTCGCCGAATGGGCGGAGACGTTTCGCCCGCCCGTCCCGGTGCCGTTGAAGCTGAGCCCTTCAGCGGTCGAGAATTACCGCGCGTGCCCGCAAAAATACCTTTTCAGCGCACTGTGGTGCCTGCGCGAAGGGCCGCGCGCGACCCTGAGTTTCGGCAGCGTGATGCACACGGTGGTGAAGCGCTTCATCGGGGAACTGCGGCGGGGGAACCGGGTGCCCTTTGAAGAAGTGCAGCGAATGTTCGAGACGGAGTGGCTGAGCGCGGGCTTCGAGGACGACTACCAGGAGGCCGAGTACAAGAAGGACGGCCTCGAGCAGTTGCGCGTGTTCCACGCCTCCGTGCTCAAGGCCCCCCCTGAAGTTCTCCAACAGGAGAAAGCGTTCGAGCTTCCTCTGGATCACGCCATCGTCATCGCCGGGCGAATGGACCAGATCAATTCGCTGGGCGGCGACGCGGTGGAGATTGTCGACTACAAGACCGGCAAGCCGAAGACAAGAAAGGAGGCCGACAAAGATCTGCAGCTCAGTCTTTACGCGCTTGCGGCGCGCGAAGTGCTGGGGCTGGAGCCCGCGGCGCTGGTCTTCCATTCCCTGCGGTCCAATGACCGCTGCGTGACCACGCGCGACGCAAAGCGGCTCGACGAAGCCGTGCAAATCGTACAGGAAACGGCCGCGGACATCCGCGCGGGGGAGTTCGAGCCGCTGCCCGGGTCGGCCTTCATCTGCAAGAGCTGCGTGTACCGCCCGATTTGCCCGGCGCACGAAGAGGAACTGTGAACAGGGGGCCGCGGCTCAGTGCGGCACTTCGCTGGTGTAATAGCCGTCGCGCGCGTCGACGGTAAGACCCGGCCTTCTGACGCGCACTTCGATGGAGTGGTAGTCCTTGGTGCGGTCCGTACCGCGCGGCACGTAGGCGAGCGTGTACTGGACGCGCGCTTCCTCGAGCGCCGTGGCGTAGTGCTCTTCGATTTCGCTGCGCTTGGCAGCGTAGAAAACATCGCCGGCCGTGGCGCGGGCATATTTGCTCAGCGGAGTGGCCGTAACCTTGGAAACGACCGGGATGCCGCGATTGAGGAACGCATCGCCCACTCCCACGCTGTAAACGGTGACGCCGGCGGTGAGCAAAGCGCGCACCGCATCCTTGAAAGTCACCCTGTTGTTGTGCGAGTTCACCCCGTCCGAAACGAGCAGGATGATCTTGCGGCGCTCGCGAGCGCGGCCCTTCAGAATTCCGGCCGCGGCGAAAATCGCATCGTCCACGTTCTTAGTAGGCTTGGCCTTGAGGATGGTTACGGTAGGCGAGGAGGTCGGCGGCACGCCCGGGGCCGGGGCGCCGTTGATGGTCGGGCCGGTGCCCATCGGGCCGCCGGCCGGGGCGCGTGCCGGCGAACTCTGCACGTGGGTGCGCTTGAGCTGTGTAAGGAGCTGGTCGGGGTCGGTGGTGAAACCCTTAGCTTCCTTGAAAGTCTGGTCGAAGCGCGCAACGTAAACCTCGTCTCCCTGGCTGATGCCTGCAACCAGGGCCGGAAAGGTCGGCTCGACCTGCTCGGCGACCTTGGTGTCCAGGTCGTTGTCCAGCAAGACGACGACAGAGAGCGGAAAGGGTTCGTTGGAGAAAACCTCGAGCTGCTGCTCGACGTCGTCTTCGAAGATGCGGAATTCCTCGCGGCGGATGTCGAGAACCACGCGGCCGGAGCTGTCCTTGACCGTGACGGGAATGACTACGAGGTTCGACGTGGCGCGGATGCGCGCCTGGGCGTCGTCCTGCGGTGCGTCCGGCGGCTGCGGCGGAGCGGGTTGGCCCGGCTGGCGCGCGGGCTGACCGGGCTGTTGCCGGCCGGGGGCCGCCGCCGCCAACCCGAGTGCGGCGACGAGGAGCATCCCAAAGACGGATTTGCGTGTAGAATTCATGGCGTCCGAACGGTCATCGCGGGTTTGAACAACGCATCCCGTGTGTCACGCCCTGCATCCTAAGATGCCGGAAAGCGTGCGCGGGCTACTTGGGCGGAACATCCTCCCCGGCGCGATTATACATGGGCAAGAGACGCAACTCACTTTGGATCGGGGCCATTGCTTTCGCCGCGGCGATGGCAATTGCCGCCGGGCCCGGCGTCAAGGGCCAGAATCCCCCCTCGTCGAACGCTCCCAAGCCGACCGGGCAGGAAGGCACCATCAAGCGCGAGGTGAACCTCGTCAACGTCTTCGCGACCGTGCGGGACCACAACAAGCGCATTGTCCCAGACCTGAAAAAGGAAGACTTCCACATCTTCGAGGACAACAAAGAAGAAAACCTCGCCTTCTTCTCGCGAGAGACTGCCCTGCCCATCACTCTGGGGCTGCTGATTGACACCAGCGGAAGCGAAACCAACCGCCTGGGGGCCGAGCAGGAAGCAGCGTCGCGCTTCCTGGCACGGGTAATGCGCAAGGGTGACGAAGCCATGGTCATTTCGTTCGACATTGACGTGGACCTGCTGGCGGACTTCACCGAGGACCGCATGCAGCTTGATCGCGCGATCCGCCGGGCAAGGATTGGAGCCGTGGGCGTGGGCGGCGTGGTGACTCCGGGCACGATTCCCAACCGCGGCCAGGGCGGGACGCATTTCTATGACGCGGTTTACCTGGCCTGCACGGACAAGCTGTCCAGCGAGGCGGGACGCAA